>JAUTWX010000158.1 GCA_030838385.1 Acidobacteriaceae bacterium | reverse complement strand
CAAGCTCGCCACGGACCTGGGCCGGCGCCTGCTGCCCGCCTTCCGCTCGCCCACCGGCATGCCTTACGAATTTGTGAACCTGCGCACCGGCAAGGTGCGCGGCGAAGTCACCAACCCAGCCGAGGTCGCGCTACTGCCGGAGTTCGGCACGCTTTCCAAACTCACCGGCGACCCCGTCTACTACAACGCCGCCAAGCAAGCCATGACCGAACTATGGAAGCGCCGGTCTTCATTGGACCTGGTGGGACTCGGCATCAACGTCGAAACCGGCGACTGGACCGACTCCACCGCCACCATCAGCGGCGGCATCGACTCCTTCGACGAATACCTGCTCAAGAGCTGGCTGCTCTTCGGCGACCGCGACTGCCTGGAGATGTGGCAGAAGAGCATCGTCGCTATCAATAAATATCTCGCTGAGCAGACGCGCCTCGGCCTCTGGTACGGACAGGCCGACATGCGCACCGGCGCACGCACCACGCATGAGTACGGCGCGCTCGATGCCTTCTTTCCCGCGGTGCTCGCGCTCGCGGGCGACCTGCCGCGCGCCGAAGCGCTGCAGCGCTCCAGCTTCCAGATGTGGACGCTCTACGGCATCGAACCCGACACACTCGACTACATCCGGCTCGCCGCGCCCAACGCCGGCTACCCGCTGCGTCCCGAGATCATCGAGTCCACCTACTACCTGCACCACCTCACCGGCGATCCCATCTACCTGCACATGGGTCAGGACTACTTCGATTCGCTCGTCCGCTGGTGCCGCACACCCGACGGCTACGCCGCACTCACCGACGTGCGCACCAAGCAACAGAAGGATGAGATGGAGAGCTTCTTCTTCGCGGAGACGCTCAAGTACCTCTATCTCCTCTATGCCTCGCGCGACACCGTCAACTGGCAGAAGTTCGTCTTCAACACCGAAGCGCATCCGCTGAAGCGCTTCACCAGTGCTCCCGTCCCGAACTAAGCCGTGATCGTCTGATACAGCCGGTAGTGTTCATCGCCGATCGCGGCAAACGGCCGCAACGTCAATGGTTGAGCAGCAGTCGCGACTCTCCAGTCTGCGCTGCTCCGCGACACCCGCTCCGCCGCCAGCAATTGCGCGCGTGTGACCGACGCAGTCAGATCGTCAACCGCAAACAGCGCCACAGGTCCATGCATCAACGCCACGCGCTGGCCGCCTGCCTGCTGATAGGGAATTGGCTCCAGCCGCAGCGGCATATCCAGCTCCAGCTCGATGTGGTCGCCGCTCTTCCACGTGCGCTGGATGCTCGCGAACGTCCCCGGCTGCACCGCCGCATCTACAGCGCGTCCGTTCACCGCAATGCGCGTCTTCGGCCCCGCCCATTGCGGAATGCGCAGCAGCACGGCAAAGCTCTGCGGCCTGTCGAGCGTCAGCACCATCGTACTCTGCGATGATGCAGGATACTCCGTCGTCTGCGTCATCGCACATGCCGCGCCGCCCTGCCGCCAGCGCAGCTCCGACGGCACGTACAGGTTCACGTACACATCCGGGCCGTGCCGCATGTACGCGCTGATGCCGTAGTCCGCCGTCATCTGCGGAAAGGTCCCCGAACAGCAGGGCCACTTGTCCTCGTGATAGCTCTTCTGCGCCTTGTCGTTGTAATCCGAATAGTAAAAACTGGTCCCGTCCGGCTCGAGCGGCTTCGCGCCCAGAATGGTGTTGTAGAGTACCCGCTCCATGCTGTCGCCATAGCGGCTGTCCGCCGTCTCCAGCAAAAGGTACCGCGTGATCTTGAAGTGTCCATACGCGCCGCACGGCGTCTCAAAGCTTGCGTGCGTCTTGGTTAAACTTTCCGCCAGCGTAGTGCTGCCCGGCTTGACGAATGTCTCGTTCGGACCCCAGCCCCCGGTTGCAAAGCTCTGCTCCTCGATCATCCGGAAGCCGTTGCGCGCCGCCCGCAGGTAGCGCTCGTCATTCAGGTTCAGGTAGGACTGCATCGCGGAGCAGAGCGAATTCAGGTGACTGTATGCGTGCTGGCCGGGCAGCACGTTCTGGTCTTCGGAGAGCGGCGCAAACCAGCTTTCATCCTCGATGTACTGCTTCGCCATCGCGCGATAGCGCGCCTCGCCGCTGCGCTGATACGCGAGAAACAGGTTCTCCGGCAGGGTGTAGGTCTCGTCCCAGCAGTAGGCATCGTCCTTGTGCGGACGTGCATACATCTCCTTGCGGTTCAGCGCACGCCCGGGCAGGAAGGGAATCACCGCGTCCGTCGCCGGTCCCAACGCGCGCATCGCGACCGGATCCTGCGCGAACGCGTGCGCATCGATCAGCCCGCAGCACGTCTTGTCGAAGGTGTACGCGGGCAGGTGATAGTCGACATAAAACTTCGGCGTGACCGTCTTAGAAAATCCATCCACCAGCCGATGCACCTTTTGCTGTGTCGGCTTCGACCCTGTCTGCGCATACGCACGCGCCAGCCCGGAGAGGTATTGCCCGAAGCTGTGCCCGGGAATGTAGCCATGGAACGGTCCCTTCGGACTGAAGTCGGCATAGAAGGTGTACCAGCCGCCCATGTCCTCGCCCGGCGCCGGCAGCCCCGCCTTCTGCCGGAAGGGCTTCAACAGGCTGTCCTCACTCAGCGCGAGAAAGAATGCATGGTTGCGATCGAACTGCTCGCGCAGCGGCCCATCCAGCAGTCGCACCTGCTCATAGCCCACCTGCGAAAGCCGCGTCTGCCTCGGCGGTGTCGCCGCACCGGACGCCATCACACCACGCGGCACCGCCAGTGCTCCGCCCGTCAGCAGACTGTTCTGCACAAAGCGGCGGCGTGTCAGATTGCCCATGGAAAACGTTCCCCCTCGTCCGTCGCCAACATATTACGCCGCCGCACGCAGCAGCGGCAGCCGTCGCGCGTCGCCGTCTCAGCCATGGTTCTCAGCACCGCGCCTCCCTGTAGTGCCACGCCATATACCTCACCATTTCGCGTCACTGACGCTCGTGCGATCACAGAGATAGACTGGCCACACCTATGCCCCGGAAACTCCGCGTTGGAATCGTCTTTGGCGGTCGCTCGGGCGAGCACGAAGTCTCGCTGCGCTCCGCCGCCTCCGTGCTTGCCGCTATCGACAAAAGGAAATATGACGTCGTCCCCATCGGTATCGCAAAAACCGGGCACTGGCTGCTCGCCGACGAGGCGCAGCACATGCTCGCCGGCGGCACCACCGTTACAGCTACCAGCATCGCGAAAACCCGCTCCGCACATCCCAGCGCGCTCGTGCCCGCCGCGCATCCCGCAGGCCTGCTGCATGTGCCCGCGGCTGCAAAAGAACAGAGCCAGGCCCAGGCGCTCGGCGTCGATGTCCTCTTTCCCGTGCTGCACGGCACCTTCGGCGAAGACGGCACCATCCAGGGACTCTTCGAGCTCGCCGGCAAGGCCTATGTCGGCTCCGGCGTTCTCGGCTCCGCCGCGGGCATGGACAAGGATGTGATGAAGCGTCTCTTCGCCGCCGCCGGACTTCCCATCGTCGAGCACGTCACGCTGCTCCGCGGCGCCTGGCAAAAATCGCCGCGCAAGGCCATCGCGGAGATCGAAGCCAGCCTCCGCTATCCGCTCTTCGTCAAACCTGCGAACCTCGGCTCGTCCGTTGGCATCTCCAAGGTCCATGACCGCTCTGAGCTCGCGCCCGCCATCGTGCTCGCCGCCAGCTACGATCGCAAGATCATCATCGAGCAGGGCGTCGGCGGCAAGGCCACAAAGAACAAACCCGCAGAGCGCGCCCGCGAGCTCGAAGTCGCCGTCCTCGGCAACGACGACCCGAAAGCCTCCGTCGTCGGCGAGATCGTGCCCGCCAAGGAGTTCTACGACTACGAAGCCAAATACGAGAGCGACGCGTCCCTCCCCATCATTCCGGCACGGCTCAGCAAGGCGCAGACGAAGGACGTCCGCGAGATGGCCATCGCCGCCTTCCACGCCTGCGACTGCTCCGGGCTGGCGCGCGTCGATTTCCTGCTTGAGCCGGAAGGCCGCACCGGCAAGCCGGGCCGCCTCTATCTGAACGAGATCAACACCATGCCCGGCTTCACCTCCATCAGCATGTATCCCAAGCTATGGGAGGCCTCCGGCCTCAAGTACTCCGATCTGATCGACCGCCTCATCGAGCTGGCGCTGGAGCGCCGCGCCGAACGCGACGACACGCAGTACAGCCGCTAGTTATCTCACCATTGGGTAGTTACCGAACAATGAAGGAGGGACAACCAGGCTGCGAGACAGGCCATCTGCGTTCGATAGTCGTAGTCTAGGAGCGCAGGCAATGGCCAGTAGCCCACCTTCTATCGCAGCGAAACAACGGCGCACCACGTCGTGGAAGCACAGGCGCCACGTCATCGAGCTGGCATTTCTCGCCCTGTTTGTGCTCGCGCTGGTAGGCGTTCAAGTGATGCTCACCTACTGGCCCTTCCGCTACCGGGAAGTGCATCCTCTCTTGGAGCACACCTTTCGCAGCAAGGTAACGGTGAAACGCTACCATCGAACCTATTTCCCTCACCCGGGCTACGTGGCCGAGGACGTTACCTTCTATCGCCACGGTGATACGCAGATCCCGCCCCTGGCGACGCTCGATCGCATGACGGTTGTCGGCACGTGGACAAACCTGATCTTTCATCCTCACCAACTGTACGAGATTCGGCTGGGCGGCCTTCATGTGCGGATTCCGCCGCCCGGGACTAAGGCGCGCGGGTTGGACTTCAACGAGGGTGTGGTCGCTTCTTCTGAGCAGACGATTGAGATTGAGACCATCGTTGCCGACGGGACCACCCTCGATTCTCTTGGAGAGAACGGCGCGCCTCCGCTGCGCCTTCAGTTCCCCCTGCTTCAGATCCACAACGTGCATCAGGGCCAGCCACTCAGCTTCTTCGCGCGCGTGTTGATCCCGAGGCCGCAGGGGGTCGTCCTCGCCAACGGTTCAATCGGGCCATTCCGCACAAATGATTACGGTGCCACCCCTCTCTCGGGGACCTATTCGCTGCAGAATGCGGACCTAAGTCAAGTGCATGGCATCTCCGGCCATGCGTCAGCCAGTGGGCGCTACAGCGGGACCTTCTCCGGCATCGAGACCTTCGGCCAGGTCGCCATTCCTGACTTCCGTGCCGCGTCCGCGCATAGGGTGCGGTTGGATGCGGCTTATCGCGTCCTGGTGAACGGCACCAACGGCGATGTAGAGATCCAGGATACGGAGGTAAGGACCGGCGAAAATCTTATTACCGCAAGCGGTTCCGTCGTGGGCAAGCCAAACAAAGTCAATCTCACCATTGCAACGAAAGACAGCCGCGTCCAGGACCTGCTGAAAATCGTCGAGCACGACGACCCATCCATCGTCGGCAAGGTCAGCTTTCACGCCGCGGTCAATCTGAACAACGGCCCAGGGAAGTTTCTTCAACGGCTTGGTCTCAAAGGAGAAGTGTCACTCGCTCAGGTAAGCCTTTTAAAGCCCGACAGGCAGCATGACATGAACGCCTTCGCCGCGCGCGTGCAAAAAGACCCTCCCGGCGGTTCTAAGACTGATCCTCCTCAAGTGACAGCAACCGCCTCGTCGTCGACCACTTTCCATGAAGGCACGGCATACTTTCCCGACATTCACCTCACCTTTCCCGGCGCGGACGCGCACCTGCACGGTACCTTCAACCTCCTGGACACCCGCATTCACTTCACCGGGAAGGCCGACCTTCAGCGGGACATCTCTCGCGCTGCAACGGGATGGAAATCAGCGTTTCTCAAGCCGCTGATCCCTTTCTTTCGCCACAACGATGCGGGCGCCATCGTTTCCGTCGCCGTAACGGGCACGGCCAAGCAGCCAGAAATAACGCAAGATATGTTGCATAAAAAATAAGCCGCCTCTCGATCCTCCGGTCCACCATCGCGGTCACACAAGTACCCCATCAGAGCACTGCTACGTCGAAATCATCCATAAACACTTTCGTGAAATAAAACATTCACTGCGACGAACTGCTTCTATATTGCGCAGGACTGCACAATACCACCGGCGTCGTTTTGCGCCGCGCCACTTAAGTCCAACTCCGCATCTGCGCGTCGGCATCAGACTGGATTAGCGCCTGCCTCGGAATCGAGCGCAGCGCATTCACCGCTCGCCTCCTTTGCCGGCGGCGGATTTCCGGGGGAAGCTCACGATCATGGCATTGCTGACGATCCTCCGAGCCGTTTGGGGTTATTGCTTTCTTATCTTTATCGTTCGCATCGTGGGCCGCCGTCCCGGCAAGCAGCTCACTCCGTTCGAATTCGTACTCGTCTTCTATCTCGGCGGCCTCACGCTCACCGGCATGGTCGGCGATGAGCTTTCCATGACCAACGCGGTCTGCCAGATCATGACCGTCGCCGGCGTCCACTGGATCATCACCGCAACCCGCGCCCGTTTCCCGCGCATTGCCAGGGTTCTCGATGGCACACCGCTCGTGCTGCTCGAGGGTGGCTACTGGCGCTCGCAGACCATGCGACTCATGGGCATCTCTCAGGACGATGTGATGGCTATGGCCCGCGACCGTAACGTCCGCACACTTTCCGACATCCACACCGCCACCCTCGAGCGGAATGGCGATATCAGCATCATCAAGCAACAGGAGTAGTTTCGTATGTCATCCGGCCAGCCCCTCGCCGAGCGCGTCCTCGACCAGATCCCTCGCGTGGACAATGCAGTGTCTGTTGGCGAAGACCTCGATTTTCAGCGTCGCTGGTGGCGCTTCGAGAAAGCAGCCTGGTTTCTGCTCGCCCTTGTGCTCGTCGCCGACGCACTCGGCGCCTTCGGACGTGGCTGGCTTGCTCGCGGCGAGCGTCACACTGCGGACGGCACACTCCGCCTGCGCTATGAACGTATTGAGCGCACCGGCACGCCATCAAATTTGATCGTCGAATTTGGCCCGTCTGCGCTGCATAACCGGAAGGTCCATCTCTTCTCCAGCGATACCATCGTGAAGGAACTGGGCGCGCAACGCATCATTCCGCAACCCACGCTTTCCGAGATCGGCCCCGGCGGCATCACCTACACCTTTCCTGCAACCGGTTCTCCAGCGACCGCCAGCATTGCACTGCAGCCCAGCCGTCCCGGCATCCATTCGATTCAGCTTCAAGTACCCGGCGCAGAGCCCGTCCGCGCCACCATCGTCGTTCTCCCATGACTGCCCTCGCTGCGCTTCTCCACGCCTTCGCCGGATACTTCATCCTTCTGCTCACCATCCGTCTGCTCACCCGGCGTCCCGGCTCGCAGCTCACGCTCTTTGAATTCGTCCTCATCTTCCTCATGGGCGGCATCATCATCGCCTCCACGCTGGGCAATGACCGCTCCCTCACCAACGCCACATGCGCAGTCATCATGGTGGGCCTTCTGCATCGCGCGGTCTCCTACGCTCGCAACCGCTGGCGCCGCATAGGCCTGCTGGCCGACGGCATTCCGCTGGTCATTTACAAAACTGGAGATTGGCAAATAGCTCCTGAGGACGTGCTCGCCGCCGCGCGCAGCAAGGGCTTCCGCAGTCTGGATGAGATCGACTACGCCATCCTTGAGCGCAACGGCCAGATCAGCATTCTCTCCAAACAAGCCAAACCATAACTCGCCCTTCTCTATGCCCTCAAGGCTCCTCATGTCCACTTCCGCCCGCACGGTTCCCAACGGCCAGACTCTCGAGACCAGAATCCCGGCGCGCCTCGACCGGCTTCCCTGGTCCGGCTGGCACCTCCGCATCCTCACGGCGCTTGGCACATCCTGGCTGCTGGATGGACTGGAGGTCACTCTCGTCGGCTCGCTCGCCGGCATCCTTACATCGCCCCAGGGCCTCTCGCTCACCGACGCACAGGTCACCGCCGCTGCGACGACTTATCTTGCAGGAGCCGTATGCGGTGCGCTGCTCTTCGGCTATCTCACAGATCGCCTCGGCCGCAAGCGCCTCTTTCTGGTCACCGTCGCCACCTATTCGCTCGCCACACTCGCCAGCGCCTTTTCCTGGAACTTTCTCTCCTTCGCCATCCTCCGCTCCGTCACCGGCATCGGCATCGGCATCGGCGGCGAGTATGCCGCCATCAACTCCGCAGTGGACGAGTTGATACCCGGACGCATTCGCGGCACCGTCGACCTCATTGTCAACGGCACCTTCTGGGTCGGCGGCGCCGTCGGCTCACTCGCCTCCATTTACCTGCTAAGCGGACATGCCATCGGCGGAGAGCACAGTTGGCGTTTTGCCTTTGCCATCGGCGGCCTGCTCGGCATCGTCATCTTCTTTCTCCGTCTCTCGGTGCCGGAGAGCCCGCGCTGGCTCATGCTGCGCGGCCAGGAGCAGCGCGCCGACGATATAGTGCAGAACATCGAATCGAAGGCCAGCCATAACCAGCCCGATTCACTGCCAAAACCAGAGGGCGATCCGCTGAAGATCAAGGTGCGCGACCACACGCCCTGGCGCGACATCTTCGGCAACATGCTGGGCGAAAACCGGCAGCGCACGTATCTGGGACTCATCCTGATGGTCGCCCAGGCCTTCTTCTTCAACGCGGTCTTCTTCAGCTATGGCCTGGTCGGAAAGACCTTCTTCCATGTCACCGATAAACAGATCCCGTGGCACCTGCTGCCCTTCGCCATCGCCAGTTTCCTTGGCCCGCTCACCATTGGCCGCCTGTTCGATACCGTCGGCCGTAAAAAGATGATCTCCATCACCTACGGCTGCGCCGGTCTGCTGCTGGCTGCCACGGCTGTGCCCTTCGCGATGGGCCATCTCGGTGCCAAGGGAGTTGGCATCTGCTTCAGCATTGTCTTCTTGATCGCCTCCTCCGCCGCCAGTGCCGCATATCTCACCGTCAGCGAGATCTTCCCGCTCGAACTCCGCGCCTTCGCCATCGCTGTGTTCTACGCCTTGGGCACGCTCGTCGGCGGCGTGGGAGCACCGCTGCTCTTCGGACTGCTCATCCAGACTCACTCCCGCCTGCTGCTCGCGCTCGGCTACGGCCTCGGAGCTCTGCTTATGATTGCCGCCGCTATCTGCGAGGCCAGCTTCGGCGTGGAAGCGGCGGGCAAATCGCTGGAATCGATCTCCAAACCCCTGCAGAGCAGCTGACTCGAGCACGGATGGCTCCTTCCCCTTGCATCCCAAGAAGAGGGCACAAGGAAAAGGGAACAAGCGGGAGGCCAGCGGTGTCTCAAGTGTCAGGCACGGCTCCGCCCTGTCGCTCTACAATGCTCCCGAGACGCCCATGACTCTGCTCGACGCCCCTGCTTATAACGCCGCCCGCGCCCGCAAACGACGCAGGACCATCATCGCGTCACTTATCGGCGTACTTGTCATCGCCATCCTGGTCTGGACCTGCTGGAACTGGCCGGCAGAGCACCGCGTCAACCGCTTCTTTGCCGCATTGGAGCAGCAGCACTTCGAGCAAGCCTACGGCATCTGGAACAACGACCCCGACTGGCAGCAGCACCCCGATAAATACAAAAACGCCGCCTACCCCTATAACAAATTCCTTGATGACTGGAGTCTGAACGGCGAGTACGGCAAGATCACCAGCCACAAAATTCTGTACGCCACTTCGAGCCTCGGCAACAGCACGCTGATGGCAGTCAGCGTCAACGGCCGCAAATCGCTGCTCACCCTCGGCGTCTCGCACGGCACCATCGGCTTCACGCCCTTCTCGCTCACCCCGCAGAAAGGCCAGTTCGGCCTCACCTACTGGCAGATCAGCTACCAATAAAGATGGCGTGAACGAGCAGTGTCATCCTGTGCGAAGGCCTGTAGTTTTATCAGCCGTTGCCTCCCACCTACAGCATCGTCATCCCGACCGAAGCGCAGCGAGTGGAGGGATCTGCTTTTCCGGCCGAGTTAGCCACCCCGTCCCAACGTGAGCGACTAAAGGGAGCGAACCCCACAAAATGCGCCGCCGGCACCGTTGCCCGTGACGGCAAGTCACCCCGAGAGGGCAAGTCACCCAGCCAGGGCCTTGTCCAGACTCGCCGCATCCTCCACATTCACGCACTTCTGCGCGCGGTCCATCTGCCGTAGCAGCCCGCTCAGTACCTTCCCTGGCCCCACTTCGACGAAGGTGCTCGCACCCGCGTCCATCATGCAGCGCATCGACTCCACCCACCGCACCGGAGCCGTCACCTGCTCGATCAGCAGGTCGCGCTCCCGTCCGCCCCGTTTTGTCACATCTGCGGTGACATTTGACACGATAGGGAAGCGCGGATCCTGCACCTCGATCGTCTTCAACACCTCTGCGAGCCGCTCCTGCGCCGGCTGCATCAGCGCGCAATGGAAGGGAGCGGATACCTGCAGCGGCACCACCTTCTTCGCGCCCCTCTCTCGCGCCAGCTCGCTCGCCCGCGCCACCCCCGCCGCGCTGCCGGAGATCACAATCTGCTCCGGCGAATTCAGGTTCGCTGGAGATACGATCTCCTTCGTTTCATCCGCCGCCGCCTTGCACACGTCCCTTACCGCGTCCGCATCCAGCCCCAGCACCGCGGCCATTGCGCCCTGGCCCTCCGGCACTGCTTCCTGCATGAACTTGCCGCGCGACCGCAGCGCTCGGATCGCATCCGCAAAGCTCATCACGCCCGCCGCCGCGCACGCAGCATACTCGCCGAGCGAATGCCCGGCAGCAATCTGCGGATCAACGCCGCGCGATGCCAGCACGCGATAGGCCGCCATCGACACCGCAAAAATTGCGGGCTGCGTAAACTCCGTCTGCTTCAACTGCTCCGCCGGCCCTTCGAAGCACAGCTTCGACAGCGAGTAGTCCAGCGCCGCATCGGCCTCGGCAAAAGTATCCCGTGCCACGGTGAACTTCTCGGCAAGGTCGCGGCCCATCCCCACCGCCTGCGAACCCTGCCCGGGGAAAAGAAATGCAATCTTCTGATCGCTCATAGTTCGTTCATTCACAACAAAGCGCAATTCTCGCACGATGGTGCACGGACGGTGCCTGCCGGCCCAATTCATATTTCATTCGCTGGAAATATCGCTAAGGTGCCGCGAGCAGTGCCATTCTTTGAATGGTGTCCTCTTGAGCGCGGCGAAGGACCTGCAGTTTGTGCCGGGCAGCACAAATCGCGGCAATGGCGTATCAGCTGATCGTGTCTGAAATCGCTACGAAACGGTGGGCGCGCTGAACTCGCGCTCGATCCGGTCCGTCACGCCGGAGGAAGCAAACTCCGCCGCCACCCGAATGCTGTTGAGGATCGCGCGATCGTCCGCTGAGCCGTGCGTGATAATGCAGGGTCCGCGCACCCCCAGCAGCGGCGCGCCGCCATACTCGGACTGGTCGAAGCGCTTCTTGAACTCCTTGAAGCCGCGCCGCGCCAGCAGCGCTCCGGCGCGTCCGCTCACCGTCGACATCAGCGACTCACGCAGCATCTCGCGCACCATGCGGCCCAGGCCTTCGGAGGTCTTCAGCGCCACGTTGCCCACAAAGCCGTCGCACACAATCACGTCCGCGTGGCCGTTGTACAGGTCGCGTCCCTCTACATTGCCGATAAAGCGGATCGGCAACTGCTTCAGCACCTGCAGCGCCTCGCGTGTCAGTTCGTTGCCCTTGCTCTCCTCTTCGCCGATGGAAAGCAGACCGACCCGAGGCTTTTCGATCAGCAACACGGAGCGCGCATACATCTCGCCCATGATGGCGAACTGCGCCAGGTTCTGTACCTTGCAGTCGACGTTCGCCCCTACGTCCAGCAGCACGCAGGGCGAGCCGGTCGTCGTGGGCAGGGGCATCGCCAGCGCCGGGCGGTCCACGCCGGGCAGCGCGCCCAGCACCATCTTGGCGGAGGCCATCGCCGCCCCGGTGTTGCCCGCGGTCACAAAGCCGGCAGCCCGCCGCTCCTTCACCATCTTCAGACCCAGCCGCATGGTGCTGTTGCGCTTTTCGCGAACCGCCTTTGCCGCCTTGTCGTCCATCGTGATCCACTCGTCCGTATGAACGATCTCGATAGGCACACGACGGCCCAGCACGCCGAGGCCGGCGCGCAGCCTCGCCTCAGGACCGATCAGGTGAACGCGAACGGGAAAGGCACGGCAGGCAAGAAGGGCTCCGCGAATCTCCGGGCCGGGCGCGAGGTCCGAGCCCATGGCATCCAGGGCGATGTCCGTCAGCGACACAGTGATATGCCTGGACGTGCGGATTTCCGTGCAATCTGATCCATAGCCCTCTGCCGACGCAGCTTTTCCGTTAAGAAAAGCCGCTCATCTCCCCTGTCGATTTCGCAGACTATCGGAAATTCCGCCGTTACGCTTCTTTCGCCTCGAGCACTTCGCGGCCCTTGTAAAAGCCGCACTTGGCGCACACATGGTGGGGCAGCTTGCGCTCGTGGCAGTTCGGACACTCGGAGAGGCCGGTGGCGGTCAGCGCATCGTGCGCGCGACGCTTGGAGGTGCGGGCCTTGGAGTGGCGCCGCTTCGGATTCGGCATGACAGATTCCTTTCGATCCAGCCATCGACAGGCGCCCGCGGGTTACATCATCGGTTCGCGGCGCCGGTCTCCCGGCCTCGTGCTTCTAAGACTTGATCTTGCTGCGCAGATCTGACAGAGCACTCCAGCGCGGATCGGCTTCCGTCGATGCGCAGGAACATTGCTCTGTATTCAGGTTCCGGCCACAGCCTGGGCAAAGCCCCTTGCAGTCCGCGCGACAAAGAGCCTTCTCCGGCAGGGACAACAACACCTGCTCGCGCAAGACGTCTTCCAGCACTAGACCGTCTCCGTTATAGTATCCGATCTCGGTCTCGGAGGTCGAGATGGCGCGCTCCGCCCCAGTGGCGTCCACCCCGATCGGCCGGTACAGCAGGTCGAACGACGCCTCCAACTGGTGCTCCACCGCCTCCACGCACCGCGCACAGGGCATCTCGAAACGAGCAGAGTAATCGCCGCGCATCCGGATATCCGGCACCACCTGCTTGTGCCCCCGGTGCTCCTCGATCAGGTCCGCGCGCCCCTTGGCATCCAGAACGCCCACCTGCCGGATGTCCGGCCCGTAATCGATCGCATCGACAGAAAAGTGCTCGTCAAACTCAACAGGATCAAGCCGAAGATCCGCAACAGTAATCAACATCGCAATTCCATTTTACGACGGACGGCCGCCTCGCCGCTCCTCAACAGGTCACGCCAGTGCTCGGGATGGGTTTGCCGTCCAACCACCAGAAGCTATACAGAAAATCCAACTGTGCGAACGTTTCTGACTTTTGCAGTTAGAGCATTTTCACTGTAGATGTATACACGCGCGCCACTTTCCACGTGGCTTTTCCGTCAACAAAAGCCACACTTCGCGGAGCTTGGCTGTATTCCGTAACAGTGAAAAAGCTCTAGAACGAGATCTGGATTCCAACCTGAAGGCTGCGGGGGGGGACAAAATGCGTTCCGCTGAAGGTCGACAGAAAATCGTAGAGCGCCACCTGGTTGGTTGCATTCAGCACGCCTGCGTGGGCTCCGACCGTAACCCGCTCCATCTTCAGCAGACTGTCGTCGCCGGCTGAAAAATCAAACAGCGTACGCGGTGTAACGCGGACCGGATTCTTATCATCGTTTTCCGTGCCATACGCGCGGATGCGGACGCGAGTCACTCCGAAGGCAGCAGCGCTACATTGCCGAATGGCGTGTGTGGGTGTGGCGTATTGATCTCCGCAGTGCAGTCCCATCTGTGCCTGCTCATCGGCTGTCAACACCAGCGCGTCGAGATACGTGGGAACAGTATCAGGCAGCGCCAGACCGCTGTTGTAACGCCATGTCCCGGAAAGCCACGGACGATGTTTGCCCACAAACGGAGACGTAAGCTGGTAGCGCACATCGGTCGTCTGCTCGAACTCTTCACCATGGTCGATACGAAAGACCGGGCTTGCTGGAACGCTGTTAAAGATCAGGCGGCCGACTTCCGGGGTAAAGAAGCGGTCGCGGACGTGGCCCATGACGCTGTAGGCAGTCAGGCCGTGGAAGTTATCGAGATTGACGCGGAGCGCCATGCCGTCGATCTTCGATTTGCGCCAGGCCACACTGAAGGTAATCGGCGTGTTGAAGAGCGTGTCGAAGTCGAAGTCGTTGTGTGTGAACTTCCAGTAATAGTCGGCATCCACGTTGAGATACCTGCCGAAGCCCTGGCCAAAGCCGATATTGAACTGGTTGCGGGTTCCTGGCCGAACCGGCTCGGAACGGTAGCTCGCAAACGGGTTTATACCTGTGCTGTTCGCGGAGCTTTCGTTGGCGAAGATCAGGTTTTCGTTGTAGGGAGTTTCGTAGAGACGCGCATAGGAGCCACGAAGCAGCGTCGTATGGCTCCAGGGTGTGCGCCAGCTCAAGCCGAAGCGCGGTTCCACCTGTCTGCCCCGGCTCAGGCCGTTGTACATGTCGTAGCGCAGGCCGGGATTCAACAGCCAATTGCCCAGCTTGATATCGTCCTGTGCGTAGAGCGCACTCTCACTCACATCGGCACTCTTGTCGAAGCGATAGAGCGTGCCTCCGCGAGTGAAATCGTAGTGCAGCAGGTTCGGCAGAAATTTCGGGTTTGGTGCGAAACCGGCAGCAGCACAATCCGCAATGTTGAGGATGCTCGTTGCCGCGACCGGAGCGCCGGAGCCGTTGACACACAAAGCGTTGTACAGCGGATCGGTCAACCCCACCTCGAAGCGCTCGTGTAACAGCGTGTGCCAATAGGTACCGCCGATTTTCGCCGTGTGCGCTCCGCGCGCGTACTCGCCTTCCAATCGAAAGCCCACGTTGGTCAAGGTGCGGTTCTGCGCCAGGGTCGCTGTGGCGTCGGAAAGCAGGTTCGACGAAGGGAGATATTGTGCCTCATCGTGCCGGTAGAACGGCGTGAAGGAAGCAAGGAACGACGAAGTAAAGACATGGTTCCAGCTGAACGCGACATTGGCGTTACGGATCTGACTGCGCTCGTCCTGTCCAGCCGCTGCGCCGTCATAGCTGTTCGGCGTCTGGAACCAGGAGCGCCCGAGTCCGAGGTTCAGGTGTAGGAGGTTCGCACCGTCCGGCTGCCAATCGATGCGATCGAACGCGCCTTCGCCATTACCGTGATCGTGCAAGGGGCGGAATTCCGGCGTGTCCAGATAACGACCGGAGGCGTTAGCCCCGAGCGCTAGGAAGTTGCCCCAACGCGTGGTACCGGCACCAAGCGTAAGGTTCTCCGCCCAGGTGCCGAAACTGCCGTATTCACTCGACAACATCCCGTTCGGCTTCTGCCCCAGACCGCTCTTCGTCGTGACATTCACTACGAGGCTGGTCTTGTCACCGAACTCTGCTGGCGGTGCTCCGGTGATGGCGGTCAACGTCTGAATGATGTTGGGATCGATCTGGTTTGAGAATACCTTTGCCTGCTGGTCCGTAATCGGCTGCCCATCGAGGGAGATCGACGTGTCGGCGTGCTCGCCGAGCGGATGCGCGAAGCCATTTGCATCCGCCGCCACGCCAGGTGTCGTGCGGGTCAAGATGTCGGTGAAGCCGGTGGATGGGTTGAATACCGGAACCGAGGCAATCTGCTTTGCCTGGAGCGTTTGCTGTTTTGCCGCAGAAGCTGCCGCGAAAGGAGCCATGTCAGCGGAGATGATGACCTGCATCGAAGCTCTCGCTGGAGCGAGCTCCACTTCCAAATTGCCTTCTACGCCATTGTCTTCCACGCCAGATAAGACCCGAGTTCCTGTCGCGAACCCCGCTGCCCCCGCTTCGATCGAACAGGCGGTGGCATGCGAGGCCGGGAAGCTCACCAGCCCAGCTGCATCCGCAAACCGTTCTGTATCCCGGCGTCCGGCGCAATGCAGAACTGCCCGGGCTGCGGGAATCGCGGCGCCTGTGCTGTCTTCAATCGTGACTGTGAGCAAGCGCTGCTGGCAAAGCGCGGGTTGTAGGTTTGCGGAGAGCAGAAGAGAGACAACCGTAAGAGAGACTCTCTGCATAAATTTAGACGCACCTAATCCGTTAATTAGGCTAGCCTAATGCGGGCGAAAATGCGAGCGCTATTCGAACCCACTCATTTAAGGACTGAAAACTTGACATTTCCAACCCGCCGCAGGCGCGTCCGGCCCGTGCGGCCAGCACTCTCAGTGAGCCATAGCCTGCGAATCCGCTTTGCGCGGATGGTTGCTCCTCAGCAGAAATGACAGAAAGAACATGATCCCCGTCGTCACTCCGAGCAGCCAGAACGTATCTATATAGGAGAGCGTCGAGGCCTGGCTCAGCATCCCGCGATATAGCCGGCCGTATGCCTCGGCCTGTGCCTGCGTGCCGCCGGCATGCCGCAGTTGCCCGGCAAGCGACCCGGTCGAGCTCTGAAACATCCGGTTGCCCAGCCCGGTATGATTCGCCAGCATCACCTGGTGCACCTGCGCGCGCCTCGCCAGAATCGTCGTCACCGCGGAGGTGCCCGCGCTTGCGCCAATGTTGCGCACAAAGTTGATCAGGCCGGCCACCGCGTTGCTCTTCTCCTGCGGCAGCCCCAGATACGCCACCATCGTTGCCGGAATAAAGATGAAGCCCATCGGCAGATACTGCGCAATGCGCAGCCATGTCGCCGACACGAAGCTCATTTGAAGATCGAGCCGATGCGTTGAATAAAACATCGCAATCGTCAGCGTGGCCCAGCCGAAGGCGATCAGATAGCGCGCCTGAATCCTCGCGGTCAGTTGACCCACCATCGGAAGCTCGATGAGCAGAAGAACTGCGGCCACGGACAGCACCATGCCCGCGCTCGTCGCGGTATAGCCCATCAGCGTCTGCAAGTATTGCGGCATCAGCACTGTCGTCGAAAACGAAGCCGCGCCCACCATCAGCATCATCACGCTCGCCGTGGCGAAATTCACATTCTTGAACAATCGAAGATCAAGAATCGGCGTCTTGACGTGCAACTCCCACAAAACCAGCGCAACCAGAGCGATCACGGCAATGATGGACAGCGTCAGAATGAAATTCGATCCGAACCAGTCATCCTCCTGCCCCTTGTCCAAAACGATCTGCAGAAAACCAACGCCCACCGCGAGCAGCCCAAAGCCGAAGTAGTCGATCTTGCTCTCATGCAGCGTCGTCCGCTTCAGAAACGGCGGATCGTCGACATATCGCAGCACCAGAAAAATCGCCAGAATGCCCACCGGCAGATTCATCAGAAAAATCCAGCGCCAGCTATAGCTATCCGTCACCCACCCGCCGAGCGTCGGTCCAATCGCAGGAGCCACCACAGCGGTCACTCCATAGACCGAGAAGGCCAGCCCTCGCATCTTCGGCGGAAAGGTGTCGGCCAGAATGGCCTGCGCCATCGGTTGCAATCCGCCGCCGCCGATACCCTGGATCACCCGCGCCAGCAGCAGGAAAGGCAGCGTCGGCGCCACGCCGCAGAACAGCGAGCTCACCGTGAACAGCGAGATGCAGATGAGGAAGAATCGCTTGCGCCCCACCAGCGAGACCAGCCATCCCGTAATCGGCAGCACGATAGCATTCGAGACCAGGTACGAGGTCAGCACCCACGTGCTCTCGTCGCTGCTCGCGCCCAGGTTGCCGGCAATGTGGGGCAGCGCGACATTCGCGATGCTGGTGTCCAGCACCTCCATGAACGCCGCCAGCGACACCACAAATGCAATCAGCCACGGGTTCACCCGCGGCGTCCACACGGATTCCGGATCGGCGACGGCAGCGGCTGCGCTCACAACGTATCCGGGCCCGTCGCCAAATCATTGTCTCCTGATGGCAAGCTGCCTATTCCTTGCGATACAGCAGATCGCGCATCGCGTGCCTGCGCGCCTCGCTCAGGCCGCTGTCAGCTTTGCTCTCGCTCGCGCCGCGCTTCGCAGTTACGTCCGCCTCGTCCATTGCGCTGCATTCCGGGCAGCGGTTGGCAAATCCGGGCTTGTCGGGCTTCAATTCAAACTCTTCTGAGCAGATCGCGCAGACTTTGATCGGAAAAGGCATGACGCTTTTCATCATAGCGAAACCGGAATGAAAAAATCATCGGCCGGCCCTTCGGAGTGGTGGATCAGTTTGACAAGGGACCTATCCTGGAGGCGCTCGTCGAGCAATGACACGGCCATCCTTAGCTCTGAGGTTCGGATGTTTTATCGACTTCTCGCGATTCATGCAGTCCCTTGTTTTCTCTCGGGTTTGATTTGGTGGACTCAGCGCAATGATCGCGGGCAACTGCCAAGCCGAAGACGAACGGTCTTCATGACTGCACTCGTCGCCAATACGATCAGCTCGGCATCGCTCTTGGCCCTTATTCCTTCACGGATGATGTGGATATCGATAAGAGCAAAAGCGCTTGACGGCCTTTTCATGTCGATGATTGGACTCGGATTACTTAGCGTTGTACTCGCCATATCCGGAAGGGCGATTTCGCGTGGCTTACTCATAGCAAATGGCGCAGTAGTTATGCTGTGGTGGTTGGCTGCCGGACTCGGCATATGAAGGTGGAATCCAAACTGACCCATTGCCGCCCTTTCGGAACGGCCCGCTTGCCGGTCCTGAGCGGCTCCGCGAATGACAGCCAGCGCAGTCGCGAACCCGCCTGGAAGCCGCCCGGCCAGTCCCCGCAAATGAATTGTGACCGCATCAGAACGAAAATCGGGTCGCACATCTCTCCGGCATCTGCGGCCCATCTCAGGTGCGCCTGGACGACGGGCGCGGACTGGAGTGAATGGAAATGGCTGGACAACTTGCATTGGTGACTGGCGCATCGGCTTTTCCCTGGCGAAGGATCTGGCCAGCCGCGGTTACGATCTGGTCGTCTGCTCGGAAGGAGATCGCCTGCCGGCGGCCGCCGAAGCGATTCGCGCGGCGGGAACATCAGTTACGGACGTCAACGCAGACCTCGCCACCCGGGAAGGAGTAGACCAGCTCTGGGCCGAAGTCCAGGACCTCGGCCGGCCCCTCGCGATTGCCTGCCTGAATGCCGGAGTCGGCGTCGGCGGACTCTTTGTTGAGACAAATCTCAACGCTGAGCTGAACATGATCCGTCTCAATTGCCTGGGCACGGTGCAGCTCGCGAAATATGTCGTTCAGAGCATGACCGATCGTGGCGAAGGCGGAATCCTGTTTACCTCCTCCATCGCCGGAGAAATGGTCGCGCCCCGCGAGGCCGTCTATGCCGCCACCAAGGCTTTCGTGCTCTCTTTCGCGCACAGTCTTCGTTACGAATTGCGCGACAGCGGCGTCACCGTCACCGCATTGCAGCCCGGCCCCACGGATACGGATTTCTTTCACCGCGCCGGCATGGACAACACCCAGGTCGGCACCAAGGGAAAATCTGAGAGCCAGCCCGACGACGTTGCAAGAGAAGGTATCGATGCCCTGTTGGATGGGAAGGACCACGTACTCCGCATCGATGAAGACCAAGGCAGAGGGCATGCTCGCCAACGCAACACCCGGCGCGGTCAAGGGCGCCATGCACGAGAAGATGGCCAGGCCAAACAAGTAACCGTCAACAAACCTCGGGAGAACCACCATGGCGAATGCATTGAAAGAGCGCCCAAATTTCGAAGAGCTACCCAAGGCCGCAACCTCCGCGGTCATCCAGAATGGCCACTATCTTCCCCCGCCGGAAGACAAGGACGGCAAGCAATGGATACGGACGAGTGCGCTCGTTCAAGCCAGCGCAGAGGACCTCTACACCATGTGGCGCGACATCGAGTCGGCCCCGTTGTGGCAGGAACAGATCCGCGAAGTAGTCCGCACCGGACCGATGACCTCGCACTGGGTCATGACCTCCGGCGACAAGACCATCGAGTGGGACTCTGAGATTCTCAACGAAGAGCCCGGCAAGCGCATCGCCTGACGCTCCACCGGCGCCAATTCAGACAACGCCGGCGAGGTGATCTTCGAAGCCGCTCCCGGCGGCCGCGGAACCATCGTCACTGTCCTGCAGGAGTTTCGCATGGGCAAGCTCGCCAGCGCGTGGGAGACCCTGACCGGCAGAAATCCCAAGCAGGCGGTGGTCGAAAATCTTCGCCACTTCAAAGCCTTCGCCGAGACCGGCGAGATTCCGCGCACGCAAGGGCAGCCGCACGGACCGAGAGGGGTGGTCGGCAGCATGAAGGCATCTGCCTACGGCGAAAAAATAAGACCCCGCCCGCGTCCGAACGCAAAGTCAGCTAGACCACGCATCAAGCCCGAGTGCTTGCGACGCAACAAGGCTCTGCACACCAGGAATGGAGACGAGTTATGAAGGCCGTATGTTGGATGGGAACCAGCAAACTTGAAACGTTGGAGGTGCCGGATCCAACCCTCCTGAACCCGCATGACGCGATCATCAAGGTGACCCGCACCGCTATCTGCGGCTCGGATCTGCACCTCTTCGATGGCTTCATCCCCACCATGGAGGCCGGCGACATCCTCGGTCACGAGTTCATGGGCATCGTCGAGGAGGTCGGCAAAGCCGTCAGCAATCTCAAGCCCGGGGACCGCGTCGTTGTACCGTTCACCATCGCGTGCGGCAACTGTCTCTTCTGCAAAAAGAAGATCTGGGCAGCCTGCGATAACTCCAACCCCAACGCGCACCTCATGGAGAAAGCCTACGGCTACTCCGGATCCGGCCTCTTCGGCTACTCGCACATGATGGGAGGCTATGCCGGCGGACAGGCGCAATATGTCCGCGTGCCCTTCGCAAACGTCGGGCCGCTCAAGATCGAAAGCGATCTGCCGGACGAGAAAGTGCTCTTCCTCTCCGACATCTTCCCCACCGGCTACATGGCTGCGGAGAACGCGCAGATCGAGGCGGGCGACACCGTTGCCGTCTGGGGATGCGGTCCGGTCGGCCAGTTCGCCATCGCCAGCGCGTTCATGCTCGGCGCGGCACGCGTCATCGCCATCGATCGCCTTCCCGAGCGGCTCGAGCTGGCAAGATCGATCGGCGCCATCACCGTCAATTACGACGACGAAGACACCAGTGTCCTCACCGCGTTGAAAGATCTCACCGGAAATGCCGGCCCGGACTCCTGCATCGACGCCGTTGGCCTGGAGTCTCACTCCGCCGATATGCAACATGTGTACGACAAGATCAAAACCGCTTTGATGCTCGAAACGGATCGTCCCAGCGTCCTGCGGCAGGCCATCATGGCCGTGCGCAAGGGGGGCACCCTCTCCATCCCCGGCGTCTACGGCGGCCTGCTGGACAAAGTCCCCTTCGGCGCGGCCTTCGGCAAGGGCATCACCATGAAGATGGGCCAGACCAACATGCACACCTATATGAAGCCGCTGCTCGAGCGCATCGAGAAAGGTCAGATCGATCCCAGCTACATCATCTCCCACCGCATCACGCTGGATGAAGCTCCGGAGATGTACAAGGTGTGGCGCGATAAGCGCGAGGCCGTCACCAAGATCGTGATCGATCCCTGGGCAGCAAAGGCAGCCTGAGGCCGCTTCCAGAGAATCAGCCCCAGGAAATCAGCTCAAGAGCGGAGGCACCTTCTAGAGCCTTTTCACCGCTACTGAGTACGGCCAGCCTCCGCGAAGTGTGGCTTTTCTTGACGGAAAAGCCACGCGGATAGCTGCGCTCTTTTATACATCTACAGCAAGAATGCTCTAGCCGGGTGCCTCCTCCTCCTGAATCGCCCTCCAGCCTTCGCCCAGAAACATCCGAATCCCCGCCACACCCACGGCGCCTGCCTCGATGCACGAAGCTGCGTTCTCCGCGTTGACGCCACCCAACGCATACACCGGCATCCTTCCCGCCGTCCGGCACGCCGCAGCCAGCGCCTCCAGGCCCAGCGGCCGTGCCTCCGGATGGCTCTCCGTCGCAAACACCGGCGACAGCAGCGCGATGTCCGCGCCTGCCGCCCGCGCCACCGCCACCTCGCCCACCGAATGGCATCCCACTGACACCATACCCCCGATGCGCGCCCGCCCCACCTGCTCCGCACTCCACCTGCCTGGCAGATGAACGCCCGCCGCGCGCACGGTGCGCATCGCCTCTGCCGCGCCCACCGCACCCGCATTTACCAGCAGCCGCGAGCATGCGCCCGAACCGCAATCCCGCATTGCGGCCAGCATCGCCGCCGCCAGTTCCGTCAACTCCCGCTCCCCCAGATCCTTCTCACGCAACTGCACATACTCCACGCCACCCGCTGCCCATTCCGCCGCCAGCCGCACCAGCGCATCGCGCTCGGCCACGCTTAGCCGCCCAGCTTCATGTGTACCCGGCAGCAGCCGGCGATCGGTAATGGCATAAAGGCGCATGCCGAAAGTCTAACGGCATCCCCATCGGAACGTTGAATACGCAGTCAATCTCAGCAGCATTCAGAAGGAACCGAAATACCAGCGCTCTTCAGCTCCACGCTGATGACCCGGAGTTCTGACCCGCCGACATTTTCCAGCGTGTGCGGCGGCAGCGGCCCGGACCAGAGCGCAATGCCCTCCGACGGCTTCCCACCTAGCCGGCTGTCGACCATAGTGGACCCATCACCATCGCGGCGCACAAAGTGGCTCCAGCCCAGGATGTACACGGCCGCCGGCCAGCGGTGCGTGTGCAGCGGGACCGTTTCTCCCGCCAGGACGGTGGTATCCAGAACACGCACCAGTTCGTTCTCGAACAGGAGCGTGTGATGTCGCGGCGCGGCCTGCAAGGCGTCCAGGTCATCCGGCCACTCCCGTTCCTTCGACATGGCCGACATTCTACCTATCCGCCTACAGACTTTCCCGGCGCTTCCCGAAGACTGGCCGCTCAGATCCGGCCACGATTAAGGAAGATGCAGCAAATCGCAACACGGGTGGAGTACCGTATCTGTGCGCTGCAGTGCGCCGTTCGGCAAACTTCGATACCCTTGTGCTTTGAGCATGCCTAACTACGACATCATCATCATCGGATCGGGGCCGGCTGGACAGCGTGGCGCTATCTACGCAACCAAGCAGGGAAAGAAGGTGGCGGTGGTCGAGCGCATGCGCTCGGTTGGCGGCGTCTGTATCAACACGGGCACCATCCCCTCCAAGACCATGCGCGAGGCCGTCCTCCACCTCTCCGGCTACAACTACCGCTCCATCTACGGCATGAACTATCGCGTGAAGGAGCGGATCACCATGGCCGATCTCGCCTTCCGCGTTCAGCACGTCATCAAGACCGAAGTCGATGTCACCGAGGCCCAGCTCTCACGCAACGGCGTCGATGTCCTCTACGGCGTCGGCAGCTTCGACGACCCCACCCATATCCGCGTCGCCGGTGAAGGCAGCTCGACGGTCTATGAGACCAAGAACGTCGTCATCGCCGTCGGTACCCAGCCTGCCTTCTCGCCCAAAGTCCCCATCAACGGCCGCAACATTGTCAACAGCGACCAGGTGCTCAACCTGCCTACCTTGCCCAAGACCATCATCGTGGTCGGCGGCGGCGTCATCGGCGTCGAGTACACCTCCATGTTCGCCGCGCTCGGCATCCGCGTCACCCTCATTGAAAAGCGCGCGCGCCTGCTCGAATTCGCCGACCAGGAGATCATCGAATCGCTCAGCTATCACCTGCGCGACAGCCGCGTCACCATGCGGCTCGGTGAAGAGGTGGACAGCGTTGAAGAGCTGCCCGAGGGCGGCGTGGCCGCGCATCTCGAAAGCAAAAAGCGCATCCAGGGCGATGCGCTGCTCTACGCCGTTGGCCGCTCCGGAAACGTGGAAGCTCTCAATCTCGCCAACGCCGGCATCGAAGCCGACGCCCGCGGCCGCATCCCCGTCGATAAGGATTACCGCACCAAGACGCCTAGCATCTTCGCCGTCGGCGACGTCATCGGCTTCCCCTCGCTCGCCTCGGTATCCATGGAGCAGGGCCGCATCGCCGCCGCTCGTGCCCTGGGTGATAACGCCGTGCAGTCGAACCCCAGCTTCTATCCCTACGGCATCTACACCATCCCGGAGATCTCCTTCATCGGCAAGACGGAAGAGCAGCTCACCGATGAAGACGTCCCCTACGAAGTCGGCGTCGCCTACTATCGCGAGATCGCCCGCGGCCAGATTCGCGGCGACACCACGGGCCGGCTCAAAATCGTCTTTCATCGCGAGACGCGCCACCTGCTCGGCGTCCACATCATCGGCGAAGGCGCCAGCGAGCTCCTCCACATCGGGCAGGCCGTCATGGCGCTCGGCGGCACGCTCGACTACTTCGTCGATACGGTGTTCAACTATCCCACGCTGGCCGAGTGCTACAAAACGGCGGCGTATAACGGCATCAACCGTCTGGGCCGCAGCGCAGATGGCAACTGAAGGGCATCGATAGGACTCTGTAATAGGGGAAGGGGAGCCACTTCCCCTGTCGATGTAAACCGAAGAAGGGATCTCGACGCAGCTTTTCAGTCAAGAAAAGCTGCACTGCGCGGTAACGCGGTAAACGGATACGCAAGAGAAACAGGGGAAGTGGAGATTATGGGCAGAAGCATCGGCGTGGTCATGACGAACGACATCACCGCCGGCCTGATCGAGGATCATCGGCTCATCGGCAAGCTGCGCCGCTATCCTGAGGACCCGGATGAGCTGCACGGCCTCGTCGACCTGCCCACCGATCCACTGGTCGAAGTCATCTGCGACCACATCATGGCGCTGAAGCCTGAAGGACATGCCGAGGCTGACAACTTAGACGCCATCGGTATCGCGCTGCCCGGCATCGTGCGCGCGGGCGTCGTTGAGGACTCACCCAACCTCGGGCAGCTCAAAGGCGCAAGGATCTCGCAGAAGGTAGAAGCCGTACTGCATGCGCGCGGTATTCGGGCACCCATTTCGCTCTTCAACGATGCGGATGCCTCCGCCGCCGGCCTCGCCGCCACTCGCAATCAGCTCGACAAAGTCGTCCGCGTCTGGACGCTCGGCAACGGCATCGGCTTCGGCCGCTATCCCGACGCGCCCGGCCCTTTCGAAGGCGGTCACACCGTCGTCTCGCTCGATTCCAAGGAAACCTTCTGCGGCTGCGGCGGCGTCGGACACCTCGAAGGCATCATGGGCCATCGCGCCATGCGCCTCCGCTTCATGGACATGGAGCCGGAAGAGATCTTCGCCAACGGAAAAGCCGGCGACCAGCGCTGCGCCGACTTCGTGAAACGCTGGCACCGCGCGCTCGCCGCCGGCACCGCTACGTCCATTCATCTCGAAGGCCCCGGCCGCTTCTACATCACCGGCCTGAACATCGGCTTCCTCGATCTCGCCCTGCTCAACCAATACCTCTGGGACATGGTGAAGATGAGCCCGCTGCAGAGCTACTCCGTAGAAAGCATCCCGGAAACCCCCGAGATAGCCGTAATAGGAGCCGGCACCGCCGCCGAGCTGGACCAGAAGCGCTGATTCAAGCCAAGCGGCCTCGCCCGACGATTGAGGCAAACATCAGTCTTATCGTCGACCCGAAAGGGCGTAAGAAAGCGATCTGATTCAGGCCATACAATCATGTCTGAGTAATGGCGAGGTGGGCGGGATCGTGGCAGATTACGACGAAAGAAGTTGGTGGCGAAAAGTCTTCGGCCGAAGCATTCTCAAGGCTTTGATAGGCGATTTTTTTGCCGACAAGAACAATGCGGCTTCAGTCATTGCGATACTGCTTGTCGCTACCTTGTGTTATGTCGTAGCGATACGCGAGAAGTACGAGTTCGCAAATGGACTCCTCAATATCGTGTTCGTCGTAATCGGCTACTATTTTGGGTCGAAGCGCGAACGCGATGGAAACGAGGACGATTCCGGGCTTTAGCTTGTATGTTCAACTGACCTTTGTGGGCGATTCGGATTCGCCTCAGCATGGCTTATGAGTTCCAACTTTTCACTCATGTCCAATGCGTGCCAGTAGGTTCTATGCAAGCAGCAGAGCCACGTCTTCACCTGCCTCCTGCCTAGCTTTTCGACTACAGTGAGATTCGAACGCCCATCCCTCTCCGCGTCATGGCACTCGAAACAACACCCGGTTCCCGCGGGAACGTCATAGCAGTGCACATAAGGCGCATCACTGATCCCCCACGAATCTATCTCTTCGTCGGTCAAATCATCCACGCGGTGTTTTTCGTCGCGCACAGTAGGCACAATACCATTTCAGGTTCCCGGATGCACGATACGCATCTTGCGTATACATCTACGCAAGATGCGTAGTTCGCCCATCTTCGCACCCCGCTTCCCAGCCGGGTCGCTTCTTCGTCGAAATCGGCCAACAGAGAAACAAAAATCACCGAGCAGCACCCATCCGCGCCACGTTCTCTCCGCCCGAACCGCCATCCGAAAGCCGCGCATACACCGCCGCCAACCAGCCATCGAACTCCTTATCTTTCACCCGCACAGAACCGCGCACCTCATTCTGCTCGACTGATACGCTCGCAAACCGCGTCCGCAGCGTCTCCGCAATTGGCATCAGATGAGACCGCCCATCCATCGCCGCCGCTAATGCGGTAGCTGCTTCTGGGCCATTCGTCCCTATCGCGAAATCCACTCGCTCTCCCGATCCGTGAATGCCAGACCCATAGTGAACACCCACAGTGACATTGCTGACGCCGCGCAGAAGTGTGTCGCTCGACTCATCCACCACGCCCGCACGCAAATGACGGGTCAGCACCGCGCCAGGCATGGTGAGGATGCTCCAGCAATTCACATCCGGCTTCAATTCCTGCAACCGCCTCATCAGTTGACTATCTACTGCGGCAGGCGACAGATACCTATCTAGTGCGCTCTTTACGATCGCGGGCGTGCCGAAGATCGCGGTGTTGTCGTCGAGCACCGTCAGCCAGCGCGTGTCCAGCATCTCCTTCTCCTCGCGCGGGAATGGCTTCAGTTCCACCATCCTGACGCCTCGGTATTCACTTCGAACACCGCCGTTTCCCTCCGCTTGATTGAGAATGCGTCCGCCCCCGAAGGAGCCCCGCGCCAGCAGCAGGTGCTCGCCCAAATCTCCCCGCGGCGAGGGCATCGCCACCTCGATCAGCTTGTCCACCTCCTGCCGGCCATCCGCACCAACCAGTGCGATCCAGTCGTTGAGATCAACGTCGTTGTTATGCGTCACGATCAGCAGACGTCCGCTCTGGTCCCCATGATGGGGATCTTCAATCCCCGCGACCATCGCCGCATTCGCAGGCACCAGCCGCAATAAACGATCCTCTGCTGGGCTGCTGCCCAGCGCACGCACGCCACTCAAAGACATCGCTGCCGTCGCGATGACCAGATATCGTAACCACTGTGGGAACATAAGGGCTCACCTCGTGAACCCATTCCAGCAGCGCGCCCCGGCCAGTGCGATAAAGATTGGTTAAGTAAAGTAAAGTTTGGTAAATCGGCATAGCGCCAGAATCGGCACCCTCGCCAAAAAATGGCCGCGGTCCAATCCCTACTCCGTCCGCAAAGCCTGCATAGGATCGATCGACGCCGCACGCCGCGCCGGTATCAATCCGGCAATGCATGCAGCGACCGCCAGCGTCAGGATCGCGCCCGTCATCACACTCGCATCCGCGCTGGTGATCTCGTACAACTGCGCCTTCACAAAGCGCACGCAGACCAGCGCCACTGGGATACCAATTGCGAGCCCCAGCAGCGTCTGCATCATCGCGCCGCGCATCACCATCGCCACCACTCCGCCGCGCTCCGCCCCCAGCGCCATGCGAATGCCTATCTCCGGCGTGCGCCGCGCCACCGTGTAGGAGGTCACGCCATACAGACCCACCGCCGCCAGCACCAGCGCCAGCCCGCCAAATAGCATCGTCAGCCGCGCAATCATCCGCTCGTCCGTAAACCGATCGGCGATCTGCGCATCGAACGTCTGAAACTTCACCACCGACAAGTTCGCATTGATGCTCGCCAGCGTCGTCCGCGCCAGCGATTCCATATTGCTCATCGGCGACGCCGTCTCCAGCACAATCGCGCCCGCATACAACGAATCGTCCTGCTCAATCGGGCTTTTGTCGCTCGCCGGCCGCTGCATCAGCGGCATGAAGTACATCAGGTGGTCTTTCTTTCGCGCGTCGGTGTAGGCCGTGTCCTCCACCACGCCGACAATCTCAAAGTCTCCGGTCGACTTCGGTCCTCCGCCGAAGTGACGCCCGATCGGGTTCTCTCCCGGCTTAAACAACGTCTTCACAAATGTCTGGTTCACCACTGCCATCGTAGGGGCCGTCGCCGTATCCCGCGCTTCAATCCCGCGCCCCATCACCACCCGCGTTCCTACCGAGTCGAAGTACTCCGCACTCGCCCGCACAATCGAAGCGCCGACAAGCAAATCCGGCTGTCCCTGCACCTGCACGGACCAGCCATTGTTGTTGTCCTCCATCGGCGTGTACGAGGAGATGCCCACCTTCATCACCCCCGGCAGCGCATGGAACCGCTCCTCCATTGTTCGATAGATCGCCTCCAGTTGCCTCTGCGAGTAGCCAGCAGCAGCCGGGTTGATGTGCACGATATACCGGTTCTTCGCATCCAGCTTCAGGTCGATGTGCTCAAGTTTGTTCAGGCTCTGCGCAAACAATCCCGCGCCCACCAGCAGCACCAGCGACAACGCCGCCTGCACCACCACGAGTCCGCGCTGCAGCAGAGAAGCGCTGCCCGTCGTCGTCCGCGTTCCACTCCGCAGCGCATCCGCCGGTTCGCTCCGCGCTGCAATCCACGCCGGGGCCACGCCAAACAGCACGCCTGTCACCAGCGACAGCCCGCACGCAAACCCCATCACTGCCAGCGACGGACTCGCCTGGATCGGAACGCTCTGCGCTCCCGGAAACGCCAGCATCAGCAGCATCCGCGTCCCCGCATACGCTGCCGCCAGCCCGGCGATGCCGCCGAACCCCGCCAGCAGCACGCTCTCCGTCAGCAGTTGCTGAATCACCCGCCTGCGCGTCGCGCCCAGCGCCGTCCGCAGACTCATCTCCGCCTTCCGCCCCATGCCGCGCACCAGCAGCAGGTTCGCAATGTTCGCGCACGCAATCAGCAACACCGCGCCGGAGATCCACATCAGCAAACGCAGGTTCGACCCGTAATTCTCCTGCATGTTCTGGATCCCGCCGCCGCCCGGTGTCAGCACCACATGCACCTTCGGTAGCAGCGCCTTATTTTCCGTGTCGGCAAATGTTCTCGTATCCGCAAGCGACTGCCTCACCAGCGCGCTCACCTTCGCCTGCAGTGCGGGTATGGAGACGCCCGGCTTCACCCGGCCAACCATGTACAGCCAGAGCTGGTTCGGATCATGCACATACGGCACATTCGCCAGCACCGGCATCGTCTCGATCGGCAGATAGAAATCCGGCGGCGTGCTCGACAGCCGGTCGCCGAAGAATCCCTGCGGCGCAATCCCGGAAATCGTCACCGCCTTGGTATTGATCCAGAACGTGCTGCCTATCACGGAAGCATCGCCGGCATAATCGCGCTGCCACGTCTCGTAGCTCATCACCGCAACCATCGGAGCGCCCGCCACATCATCCGCATCGGAAAAGAGCCGTCCCGCCTGCGGCCGCAGACCGAAGGTGCGGAAGTAGTTGCCGGAGACAAACTCGCCCACCACCGACCGCGCCGCGTCCTGCGACCCACCGCGCCGGGCTATGATCGGTCGGGGTTCAAACCCCGCCTGAATCGCGGCCAGCTCTTCGAACTCCGGCGTGTTTTTCTTCACGTACTGCCACGTTGCCGTGGCGAAAATCGAGTAGTCCGCGTTCTTGCGCACCCCTACGCCGACGCAGCAATCGTTGCTGTCGCCCAGCATCACCAGCGTCTTCGGATCCGCCACCGGCAGGTTCTTCAACAGCACCGCATTCACCAGCGTGAAGATCGCGGCATTCGCCCCAATCCCCAGCGCCAGCGTCAGAACGGCGGTAAGCGTAAAGCCCGGCGTCTTGCGCAACTGCCGCAACGCATAGCGAACATCCTGAATCAGCGTCATGAGGCCTCTCCCTGCGAAGGCAAAGAGCAAGCGACCGTCCAAACTACGAAGGATTGTTCCCGTTATCCGTCCGCCACTTACAAATCAGCATGAGTACTGGGACTGTCCATAAGACTTCTTCGCTGTCCAAGACCGGACAGCGGCCGCACAGCGCGACCTTTGCGTGGTAGCGATCCGCCGCGCGAACTGTCTGCACAAGACTCATCAGGCGGTGACCGGCAAGGAGTACGGCGTCCGCTACGCCAACAAAGCCACCGTTCTGCGAATGCTCGACCGCGAGTCGCGCCAAGTTCGCGCGAAGGTGGTTCGTGATACCAAGCGTGAGACGCTACAGATAAGAAATCATGAAAAACGTCAAGTTAGGTTCGCGGGTCTACACGGACATGGCAGTCGCCTATGACCATCTGGAATGGAAGGATCTTCCATGACGCAGTGAACCACGCCGAGACATACGTTAAGGGCCAGGTTCACACGAACGGTCTAGAGAGCTTCTGGTCACTCATCAAGCGCAACCTGAGCGGCACCTAGGTTTCAGTCGAGCAGTTCCACCTAGACCGCTACGTGGATGAGCAGGTGTTCCGCTTCAACAATCGTGCGACGAGGGACAATCCGCTGAACGACAATGACCGCTTCATGCTGGCGCTATCTCAGGTATCGAATCGGCGGCTTACGTACAAGGAACTGACTGGCAAGGCCAATGGAGGAGAGGGTGAAAGAGTATCGTTCTAGCCCTTACCGAAAGAAGCGGGGACCAAAGCCGATAGAGGGCGAATGTTAAAACATTCTCGCGATCGTCTTCATAGGTAACAGGAGTCTCTTGTCAACATCGGCAAGGCCGATAAACCCGTAGCGTTCATAGAAGGAACGGGCCTTTTCGTTTTTAGCGTCAACCACCAAAGCACATGATCCGATATGAACGCTCACGTCCAACGCACGCTTGAGTGCATCAAAAAGCAATCGCTCACCGTACCCATTGCCTTGAAGAGTTTCATGCACAGCAAGTCTCCCCAAGAGAGTTGCGGGAACTTGTGGATATGTTGGGAAGTTCTTGGCAAGAGAGTCTGGCAGCCCTTTCAATTCAATGCTGAATTGGGAAAGGGAATAATATCCGACGATCGTAGCGGTGTTGATTGTGCCTACATAAACTACAGACGCATATTTCTTCTTGTCCTGGGAAGACTGAGTTTTTAGATAATCGTCTAGCTCAGGCTCACCACATAAAAAAGCCGCTCGATTGTGGATGCTTTTATCGAGCGGCTTTATCTCAAATGTTTGATCGATCATCAGACCCGTTTCAGTCCCTTATCGCGCGGCCCACTTCTTGTAGCGCTTTGCAGCGGCTATAGCGGTTGCATTAGGCTCTGGGGGATTTAATAGAAGCTCTGCGAATGAAACACTCGCCCGCTCGCTCAAGACAAGCACCTCATTGTTCCGTATCGCCTCGACAGATGCGGATTGCATGGCAGTCTTTAGAAAATCCGTTAATGAGAGACCGTTTAATGCCGCAGCATATTCCCAAGTCTCTTTCATCTCTTCTGAAACGCGCGCTTCTATGCGGGCCTCTTTGACAGGAGAGGGGCGAGCAATCGTAGCGTAAGCTGGCATACTATTCTTCCTTTCGGGAGGAGCACTTTCAGTGTACGGCTAACTGCCGTACACATCAAGACGAGTTCTTTACTTCGATCTGAGCATTCCGGAGCGTTTCGGACAAAATCCTGATCCCAAAACCGAACAGTAACGAAACGCGCCCGCCGAAACCTGCCATTTCCCCCTCCAAATTGCTAGTCTGGAAATAGGGCGACTTCGCAACCGCTCAACGCCAGCTGTGGCCGACTCACCGGCCGCCGCTAAGCCATTTCGTTGGAGATTTTTAGCGGCAACCAACTTCTTATCAATAATTTACGAGCCGGACTTCCCGTACGCATCGGGAACAGTGCAATCCCGCGCCCATAAGCCCTTTAGAAAGACATTTTTAGCCATAACCCCAATGATTGGACATATTTAGCCGCCGCACACACGCTAACCCGAACAAGAGAAACAACTTACAGCGCACCCTCCCGCACCGCACCGGAGGGGAAGGGGTAGGTAGCAAGCTCGATACCCATCCGTTGTCCGCGCGCGGAGCGGTCCTTATAACCAGAGAGCATGAGCACCCGCCGCACCATGCCCGGAGGTTGGGCGTCGCGCCGCACCCTCCCCCGCGGTGCCGGCGGCCGCTGCCTCTGCCGCTGGTGCTCGATTGAAGTGGGCAAAGGCCGCCGGACGTTCTGCTCCGACGATTGCGTGGACCAATGGCGGCTCCGCTCCGACCCCGGCTACCTCCGCGACCAGGTGCTCAAACGCGATCGCGGCGTCTGCCGCAGTTGCCGTATTGATACGCTTGTCGCCCAGGGCATCCTGAAGCGCTCCCGCGGCCCGACGCGCCAGCGCCTGCTCAACTACTGGGACCTGCCCAGCTTCACCGGCCGCTCCCTCTGGGAGGCCGATCACATCACCCCCGTCGTCGAAGGCGGCGGCGAGTGCGACCTGTCGAACCTGCGCACGCTCTGCCTGCGCTGCCATCGGATGGCCACCCTCGGCCTCCGCCTGCGCCGTGCCGAAGCCCGCCAGCTCGCACGTCTCGGCGAACGCGCAGAGCGGGCATCGTCACAACGACAGCTTGCCGCCGTCTCCGCACCGGCCCTATCCTAGGTCGGCCCGAGGGTCGGCTCTCAGGAGAACCCGGCGCAGGATCGCCGGCGAGGGAGAGTCCCGGCGCAAGACCGCCGGGCAGGAGCAAACGAAATGCGAGCAGCGCTCTTCACCCGCGAATTTCCGCCCCACATCTACGGCGGCGCCGGCGTCCACGTCGACTATCTCAGCCGCGAGCTAGCGAAGAAGATTGACGTGGAAGTGCATTGCTGGGGCAAGCAGCACGCCGACCTCGGCCGCCTGCACGTGCGCGGGCAGGAGCCCTGGGACGAAATCTCCCATGGCACCACCGGCAAGTTCAAGGGCGCGCTCGAAGCCCTCAGCCTCAATCTCACCCAGGTGAAGGCGCTCGAAGGCATCGATATCTGCCACACCCATACCTGGTACGTGTCGATGGCCGGTTTCCTCGCCAAAAAGCTCTACAACATTCCCTTCGTGCTCACCACGCACTCGCTGGAGCCGCTGCGCGCCTGGAAGTCCGAGCAGCTCGGCTCCGGCTACGCGATGAGCTCATGGATGGAGCGCACTGCCATCCTCGAAGCCGATGCCATCATCGCCGTCTCCAACGGCACCAAGGCCGACGTGCTCCGCGCCTATGACGTGCCCGCCGAGCGCGTCCACGTCATCTACAACGGCATCGATCTGAACGAGTACCAGCAGACCTCAGCTACCACCGCGCTCACACTGTACGGCGTCGACCCGGCCATTCCCTACGTCCTCTTCGTCGGCCGCATCACTCGCCAGAAGGGCGTCACGCACTTGGTGGACGCCATCCGCTACCTGCCACCAGAGACGCAGATCGTCCTCTGCGCCGGCGCACCCGACACACCGGAGATCGCGGCCGAGATGCGCGCCAAGGTCGATGAGGCCCGGCGCCACAACCCGCGCATCGTCTGGATCGAGAAGATGGTCACCCGCGCGGAGACCATCCAGCTCTACTCCCATGCCCGGGTCTTCTGCTGCCCCTCCGTCTACGAACCCTTCGGCATCATCAATCTGGAAGCCATGGCCTGCCGCGCCCCCGTGGTCGCCAGCGCCACCGGCGGCATCCTCGAAGTCGTCGTCGACGGCGAGACCGGCTACCTCATCCCCTTCAAGCAGGACCGGGTCACCAGCTTCCCCGTTGATCCAGACCAGTTCGCACGCGACCTCGGCGCCAGACTCACCACACTGCTCAAAGACCCCGCCGCCTGCAAGCGCATGGGAGAGGCCGGCCGCCAGCGCGTAGAGCAGCACTTCGCCTGGACCAGCATCGCCGACCAGACCATCGCGCTGTATCAGGAATTGATCTCCCGCAGAAGTTAACGTTCCGACCCGCTAGTCCAGCTGAATTGAAACTCCACCCGCCCCGCAGCATCACTATCAACCAGCGCGGCGATATCCTTGAAAAACCAGCCAGCGGACTGCTGACGGAAAACTAGCCAGCGGCGCCGGCAAGCCGCACAATACAACCGTGCACCCACTCGGCTTGATCTTCGGACTGCTCGCCATCGGCACCGTTCTGCTCGATGCCTTCGAGACCATCATCCTGCCGCGCCGCGCCAGCGGGAAGATCCGGCTCACATGGCTCTTCTATCTCATCACCTGGCGTCCGTGGTCGGCAGTCGTAAGCCGCTTCCGAAATCGCCGCCTGCGTGAAAGCGGCTTCAGCTTCTATGGCCCGCTCTCACTGCTCCTCCTGATGGCGCTGTGGGCGGTTGGCCTGGTCTATGGCTTTGGCCTCATGTTCTATGGGCTAGGCGCGCCATTGCATGATCCGCTAGGTCTGCATCCGCTCCATACCGCGATCTACATCAGCGGCACCACGCTGTTCACGCTCGGCCTCGGTGACATCATTCCACTGAACCACTGGGCGCGTGACCTGATCATCATCGAAGCAGGCACCGGACTTGGCTTTGTCGCCGTTGTCATCGGCTACCTTCCTGTGCTCTATCAGGCCTTCTCGCGGCGCGAAGGCTCGATCGCCCTGCTCGACGGCCGCGCCGGCTCGCCCCCAACCGCCAGCGAGTTGTTGCGCCGCCACGCCAGCGATGGCGGCAATGATGCCTTGGTGGAGCTGCTGGCGGAGTGGGAACGCTGGTCCGCAGAGATGCTCGAGAGCCACATTTCGTATCCGCTGCTGTGCTATTTCCGTTCGCAGCATGATAACCAGAGCTGGCTCAGCGCTGTCACCGCCATCCTCGACACATGTGCCGTGCTGCTCAGCATCGTGGAATGCTCCGCCTGCCGTCAGGCGAGGCTCACTTTTGCGATAGCGCGCCACACCGTCGTGGACCTGCTGCTGGTCTTCAACATGCAGCCAGTCGCCATGCCCAAACCCGCAGCTCCGGGCTCCGCTCCAGGCGTAGACGCGGCGAAGGACACGGCAAGCCGGCTCACCGAACCCGAGCTGGTCAGGCTCACGGAAGTCCTCTGCAAGGCGGGCTACCGTCTGCGCCTCGAACCGGAACGGCTCGCCCTGCTGCGCAAGCTGCGCTGGATGTACGAAGGCCAGGTCGTCGCCTTGTCACGCTACCTCTGCATGCCGCTACCGTCATTCGTTAGGGAGACGCCAGGCCGCGACACATGGATGCTGGTGAACAACCTGCTGGAGCTCTACTCGGCGCAATCGCAAGCGACGGATGAAGACACGCACGCCGCCACCCTGATGGCCCGCACGCGCGAAATCTTCGCCGACGAGCCGCACGCCTTCTAGCGCGTTGAGTTGCTTCTTGCGTTAGGTTGTCATCCTGAACGTAACCGAAGGTGGAGTGAAGGACCTGCTGTACCTTCCCTTCAATATCGGCGCGAAGCGCCGCTCAACCAACGGGGCTGTAGCCCTACAGATACAACCGCGTTAGGAATAGATCAGCGCGCCACTCGCAACCGGCAGATGCAGGCGCCCGCCCCCAGTCTCATGCGAGCTCGCGTGCCAGTCGCCGTTCGCTCCGATCGCCGCGCCGCCCAGCGTCTCACCCGTTTTCGCAGCCGCGCTGGGCGCTTCCAGCCGAATCAATTGCATGCCGGCGAGCTTGTGGTCCAACGCAAGATCGATGGCATGGTCCACGCTGAGGTTGAGTGCCGTCAGCGTCACGTGTCCATCGGCGCGCTGCACAGCATAGACACGCAGCCCATCGGGCGCCGTGCTCAGGCTCGTCTCCAGTAACTCTCCCGGTGACGCCTCGCGAAACAGCCTCATGCCGTAATACAGTGGCCGTGCCTCAAAGCCCTTCGCCCGCGCGCCCGCGATCGGCGCGTACCAGCCGTAGCCGCCGCCGTGGAAGTTCACCCCGATGCCACCGGCCTGCGCGATACGGAACATGTAGTCCGCACCCCACAGGGCAGACGCAAATGTATCGCTGACGCCCTCCTTGCCGCCGCCATAGCAGGAGTTGGTTTCCGCCAGCCGGAAGGGCAGCCCCGTCTCCTTCGTCACCTGCTGTAGTCCGGCGAACTCGCGCTCCAGTTTCGGATCCGGACGCAGCAGCCGCGCCATATCCATCGCCGGATCGCTCGGCGGACCTTCCGCGTAGTAATGCGAGGAGACGAACTTCACATCGTTGCGAAACGCCTTTGCGAACGGCACCAGCCACTCGTTGTTGAAAGCAGTGTCAGGCCCGGCGAAGGGCGCATCGGGCACGCGCTTCCGCACCGCTTCAAAGAATCGCCGCCATTCGCCGATGAATTGCTCCGTGTTGTAGCTCTGCGGCCGCAGCCCATTCTTGAAAAACAGATCGGGCTCGTTCGCCATCTGGAAAGCCAGCAGCTTCGCGCCCATCGCCCGGGAGACGAACGCGGCCTCCTCGGCCGCCATCTCCGGTGTGCCCAGTCCGAGATTCAATCCGTAAATCAGCGACCATCCGGGCAGCCGGTCGAGAAACTCGCGCAGATTGTGAATGGCCTGTTCGGTGATCACCCGGCGCGGCGGCGCCTTGTTGCCTTTGTCCGGTCCCAGCGCCTCCTGAATCGGATTGGCCGAGACCCCATGCGCCTGCGGATCGGACTTCCAGAAGCAGTATTCGCTGGTGTTGCCGCCAATCCGTAACACGCCATGCTGGCCCAGTCCGCTCACCAATTCGATGAGCTGCTTGTTATCCCCCGCGAAGAAATCGGGATCACTGAGCTGCGCCGACTCATAACTGAGGCCGGTGAAGTCCTCGGCAATGTGACGCCCGGTCGGCTTGCCGAGCGTCACCGTGACGGGCAAAGGAGCAGCTTGCGCAAGCAGTTGGGATGCGGGGTGCAGCGCAGCCGTGCCAAGTGCAGAGAGGGAGAGGAAGCGACGCCGGTTCATCGCGACAATTCGATCACAGGCTGGAGCGGACAAGCAAAGTCATCTCCAGCGCGGCGAAGCGAAGTTTCACTTATACGAAGCTGTATATCGCAAGGCAAAGCGGTGTATCACTTATACGACCGCTGATACGTCCCGCTGATCCGGTCATGCCAGCCTAGCTGGTCTTCGTCGAAGATCGCCCATAGCAGCCCAAGACCCAGGGGCAGGGCAGAAAGCAGCAGGGCGCCCACGCGCCGCTGCATCGCCTGCCGTGTGGGATTGTCGTCATCGATCGTGCACAGTGCGATGCGCGCGTAGGTCATGCCCGGCGTGCTTTCGCCGAAGCGGAAGAACAGCCACTGGTAGGCGGCGAAGGTCACCACCATCGCCAGCGAGCCAGCCGCCAGGGCCGTCCTGCCTGCCGGCGGATGGGCCGTGCACGAGCTGAAGACAAAGACAAAAATCAGGAAGCCGGCGAAGCTGAGAGCGGCATCTACCAGCGCCGCCATGATGCGATCTTCCAGCGCGGCCGGCCGGATCGGAGCCTCTTCCGCTTCCGCAGCGGCCCGCGCAATGCGCGCAGCGCGCTCCGGCGTCGGAGTATCCAGCCGGATCGACGACCAGTCGAGTCCTGCAGCCGCCGCGGTCATTCCCGGGCGGTGATCGATCGCCTCCGGTTCCACCTCGAAGATGCGCAGCTGTCCGGACTGGGGCTCGGCGTCGCGCAGCGGCCCCTCCGCCAGCCGTGGACGCGCCTTGCGCGCCGCCACCAGCTCGCGCGGAAACTCGATCAGATTTGCCGTCAGCGGAATCGCCGGCGTCACCGTCTCCTCTTCCAGCGGATCCCAGATCTGCGGCATCTGCGGCGGAGTTGGCAGATGCGATGACTGCGGCACTCGCGCCGACCGGCGCGCCTCATGCGCCTGCATCTGGCGGCGCGTGCGCTCGTCCACTTCATAGCGCACTTCGACGCTTTCGCGCTCCACGCGTTCCTGCTCCACGCGCAACTGCTCCTCCGCCTCGCGCGCTTCGGCAGCGGCTGCCTCCGCGAGGCGCGCATCTTCCATGCGGCGACGCACTGCTTCCTGCGCGGCCTGCGCCGCCACCAGCGCCTGCTCCGCCGCCAGCGCGGCCTCCTCGGCTTCGCGCTCCAGCACCTCGCGATAGCTCGGCCGCCCCGCATAACGCGCCGCTACCGCTGCAGCGACATTGACACGTCCGGGCTCTTCGGCATCGCTGGAACGGTGTTCCAGCGGCAGACGAGGTTGATTGGTGCCGCGGCCCGACCGGCGTGCGCGGCTGGCAGCCAACTTCTCCGTTAGCTCAGTCTTCCACGCCGGCACATCATCCGGCACGAATTTGGCCATCGCTCTCGTCCCTGCTTCCGATGTTACTGCTTCGGGCGTCATTGCTTCGGCCTCATTGACCCGCTGCGCCCATGCATGTCCTGCGCTCCCGCGCGTCCCTCGCCGCCTGCGATACGCAGAGAAACGGAAGAAGCCACGCCGGATCATCGCGACAAACGGCGAAGATGCGGCATGGCCGAGCCAGAGCTGCGCGGTTGTTCGCAATTCGAAGCAAGCATCGCCTTTGCTATTCTGGCCTTGCCCGTGCCGAAGAACCTGCGCAGTTTTTTATGTATCACGGTGGTGTGGCTGTGTCATCCGCAGCTTGCACTTTGGGCGTGGCAGACCGGGCACCCGGAATCAAGCGCGGTACCGGCACAGCAGACGCAACCATCCTCCGCGCCTGCATCCGCATCCGCCGCGCTGCCCGACGTACCGGACGCGGACGAGCTGCCGCGACTGGAGCCAGTCCCCGGTTCCGGCAAAGCGCTGGTTCCGGTTCACATCGCAGCGAACACGCAGCGAAAGGACGGGCCTGTCTACACGCTGCTCGGCGATGTCGAGGTCCGCTACAAGGACTACGTGGTTCACGCCGCCAGGATGAACTACAACGAAGATACCGGCGAAGCGCGCGCCGAAGGCCATGTGGAGCTCGATGGCGGCCCGGCAGACGAGCACATCCTCGCCGATCACGCCACTCTCAACCTCGATCTCGACACCGGCCGCTTCTACAACGTGACCGGCAGCGTGGGCGTGCGCGAGAACGTCAGCCGCAAGAAGGTCATCTACACCACGACCAACCCGTTTCTCTTCACTGGCCGCGTTGTCATCAAGACTGGACCCGAGAAGTTCCGGGTCATCGACGGCACCATGACCTCCTGCCGCCTGCCCCATCCGGACTGGGTCATCGCGGCTGGACGCATCGACATGGCGGATGGTCAGGCGAGCGCGCGCAATGCGCTGTTTCGCATCCTGAACATCCCGATCGTTTATCTGCCCTACGTCACCCATCCCGTCATGTCGTCGGACCGGCAATCGGGGTTCCTGATCCCGGTCTTCTCACAGTCCAGCACCAAGGGCAGCGTCTTCGGCGAGCAGTACTATCTGGCGCTGAACCGCAGCATGGACCTGACTATCGGCACTGACTATTACTCCAAACGTGGCTGGGCGCCCAGCGGCGAGTTCCGCTACCGAGGTCATGGAGACGATTTCGCTGACATCCGCTTCACCGCGCTCTTCGACCGCGGCATCCTGCTCGGCACCACGCTCACCAACCAGGGCGGCCAGGACATCTTTATCAACGGCCGGCATGGCCTCGGCGCCCACACCCGCCTGGTCAGCAATGCCGAATACCTGAGCTCGATCATCTATCGCGAGGCCTTTGCGGAAAGCTTCTCTCAGGCCACAGCGACGCAGGTGAACTCGAGCATCTATCTCACGCACAACAGCGGCGGCGTCTCGGAGACGGGCAGCTTCAACCGCTATATCAACTACGCGCAGGTGAGCCCCTTCATCGAAGACGTGGTAATCGCCCATCTGCCGACCATCGACGTCACCTCAGTGGAGCGTCCACTCGCCGGCACCTGGTTGCTGTGGAGCGCGTATGGCAGCGTGGCAGGGCTCAACCGGCATGAGCCGGGCTTCGAGACCGCCCACGAGGTAGGCCGCGCCGACGTTCATCCGGGACTTTCGGCGGCGTTCCACCTGGGCAGCTTCGATATCCGACCCGAAGTGGCCGTACGCGAATCCTTCTACACCAAAAGCCAGGCGCCCACCTTCATTCGCGATCCAATCACCCAGAGCTTTGTGCCCGTCTATCGCTCGGCCAGTCTGAACCGCAAGGATGTGGAAGCCGGCATCGAGCTGCGAGCCCCGGTGATGGAGCGCGATTTTGCGCCGGCGTGGCTCGCACACTTCGATCGCATGCTGCGCCATACTATCGAGCCCGAGGCCCACTATCAGTTCATTTCCGGCATCAACAACTTCCGCAACATCCTGCGCTTCGATCCCACGGATCTGGTCAGCGACACCAACGAAATCGAATATTCCGTCACCCAGCACTTCTATCTAAAGAAATTGCACCCGAAGCCCTGCGGCAATGCGCCACTCCCTCCCGAAGGCTACGGCCGCGTGTACCTGCCGACTGGCTATCACGACTGCTCCAACACAGACACCAGCGAATCCCTCAGTTGGACCCTGGCGCAGAAGCACTACTTTGATCCCAACTTCGGCGGCGCGGTCTTCGACAACCGGCGCAACGTGCTGGCCACCACGCTGGACCTCACCGGCATCTCCTTTCTCGCAGGACCACGCGATTACTCGCCGCTCATCTCGCGGCTGGAGCTGCGCACCAACCAGACGCTGTCCTTCGGCTGGGATGTCGATTACGATCCCCACGCCGGCCGTATCAACGGCAGCAATGTCTATGCCGACGTTCGTCACGCGGGCTTCTTTGGCACCATCAGCGGGGCACGCCTGGATGCCTTGAATCCCAGCACCGTCCCGACGCCTGCGATGCCCTCGTCGGTCACCAACTATGAGCAGATCCGCGCCACGCTCGGCTACGGCGCCGGCACCAAGACGGGCTTCAGCAGCGGCGTCAACCTGGGCTATGATTTGAACCAGGATGCGCTGCAGTACGGAGGCGTGCAGACCAGCTACAACTGGAACTGTTGCGGCCTCACTGTGGAATACCGGCGTCTCGCCCTTGGCGCAGAGCGCAATGAGAACTACGAGAGCTTCAACTTCACGCTCGCCGGGATCGGCACCGCCGGCAATATCAACCGGTCCCAGTTGATCTACTAAGCCCAGATCGGGTCGGCAATCGGGTCTCCGCTATGCCATTCGCCCGCGCCCATCGCGGCCTGCGATAATGGGAAGGCTCGTCGTCCTCGAGTGAAAGGCGGTTTGTTTGTTCCGTTCCCAACTTGTCCTCACCTGTGCTCTGGCCGCAATCGTCACTCTCGGCTGCCGGGCCCAGACCCCTCCTCCCAATGCCTCGGTAGAGCGCCGCATTGAGGTGCTGGTGCGCTCGCAGTTCAACGTGCCTTCGAACTACGACATCTCCCTGGGCGGCAAGACAAAGAGCGACATCCCCGGATTCGACAACCTGCCTGTCAGCTTCTCGCACAATGGCAAGCAGACCACCGTCACCTTTCTGCTCTCCAAGGACGGCAACACGCTGGCGCGGCTGGAGAAGTTCGACATCAGCAAGGACCCGCAGTCCGTCTATTCGCTTGACCATCGGCCGATGCGCGGCAATCCCGGCGCGAAAGTCACCATCGTCAACTACGACGATCTCGAGTGCCCCTATTGCGCCCGCATGCACGAGGAGCTGTTTCCCGTCACGCTCGATCACTACAAGGACCTGGTGCGCTTCGTCTACAAGGACTTCCCGCTGGTCGAGATTCACCCCTGGGCAATGCACGCTGCTGTGGATGCCAACTGCCTGGGCGACCAGAATGGCGACGCCTACTGGCAGTTCGTCGATTACACCCACAGCCACGGCCATGAGATCGACGGCAACCACGACGACGCGAAGCAGTCCTTCGCCACGCTGGACGGGCAGGTGCGTGCCATCGGCAAGAAGGTCGGCCTGAACGATACGAAGCTGGATGCGTGTATCGCCAAGCAGGACGAATCCGGCGTCCGCGCCTCCATGCATGAAGGGGAGAGGCTCGGCATCGATGGCACGCCTCAGGTTTTCGTGGACGGAGAGCGCATCGCCGCCGGTGCCCAGCCGACAGCGGCGGTGTGGGACGCCATCGATCGCGCATTGAAGGCGGATGGCATCACGCCCCCGGAACGGACGGACGCAGCGCCGCCGGCAACTCCGCCAACCCCGGCCCCGGCTCCGGCTCCGTCCCGATAGCGGATTCCCATAGCCTTAGCTGGTAAAGGCACTCGCACCAACCCAGCCCGCCGCAATGCGAACACGCACTGGGAGATACGATAAGCTTGGTGAGCCGACGCCGCGCCCACTGCACGAGCCGGTGAGATGCGCGCCGCGCCGGAGCGCCTCTCGAAGGAGACCGAGTGCCAGAAGTTCCATCGATTGCATCCCGACCCGCTCTAGCCTCCCCGTTCCGCCGTTCCACCTGCTGGCTCACCCCCGGTCTCCCACTGGGTCTCGTGTGTCTGATGCTCACCGCGGGCTGCAACCGTCCGCATCAGCCCGACGTGGTTGCCACCGTCAACGGCCACCCCATCGACCAGGCCACGCTGGAGCGCTATTACCGCTCCAATATCGGGAACAACCCCCAGCAGCCGTCGCCGATCCAGTCCCAGATCGCTCACCTGGAAATTCTGCGCAATCTCGTCGACGACGACATCAAGCAGCAGCGTGCTGCCAAACTCAACCTCGTCGCCACCGACGAAGAGGTAGACGCTAAGCTCGCCGAAATCAAGGCTCCTTTCACCCAGGAGGAGTTCAATCGTCAGCTCAAGGCGAAGAACATGACGCTGGACGATCTGAAGCACGACATCCGGCGGGGACTCACGAACGAAAAGCTGATGAACAAGGAGATCTTCTCCAAGATCAACATCACGGACGCGGACATCACCGCGTACTACAACGCGAACAAGTCCCTCTTCAATCTGGTTGAGCCTGAATATCATCTGGCGGAGATCGTCGTCTCCGCCGTCCCGACGCAGCAGGCCGGCAACATGCAGGCCGCCAGGGGCAACACCGACGCAGAAGCGAAGAAGAAGATCGAGGCACTGCATACCCGGCTGGAAAGCGGCGATGACTTCGGCGCACTCGCCTCGCAGTTCAGCCAACAGTCCTCGACCGCCAGCAGCGGCGGCGACATGGGGCGCCTTACGGAATCGCAGCTACGGCAGGATAGTGCTGTCTTCGCTGCAATCAGCAAGCTCAGGGCCGGTCAGATCACCGACGTCGTTCCTGTCTACGACCAGAGCCACAAAGCAAACGGCTACGCGATCTATAAGCTTCTCGACAAAGAAGCCGCCGGCCAATATGAGCTGAATGACCCGCGCGTGCAACAGACTATCCGCGGCCAACTGCGAGACAGCCGCTCCCAGCTTCTGCGCAACGCATACGATGAGATGCTGCGCGATCAGGCACACGTCGAGAACTACTACGCCGAAGGAATCTTCAAGAAGGGCGCACAGTAGCGCCCTGTATTCCCCCGCGTCGATTCGAGCTCTGCCTGCACTGGACCATTTTCGGAGGCTGCACGTGTCCCATCGCTCGTCCCTGCTGCTCTCGCTGTTTGTCCTTAGCCTCCCCGCCATCTGCATCGCTCAATCACAGCCGCAGCCGGCGGCGCGGACGCTGGTGCGGGCCGGGCATCTGGTGGATGTACATGCCGGCCGCTTGCTGGATGCGCAAACCCTCGTCGTCTCCGGCGATCGCGTCGTCGCCGTACAGCCTACCTCGCAAGTGCAGGCGCAGCCGGGCGACACCGTCATCGATCTGGGCAATGCCACGTTGCTCCCCGGCATGATCGATGTGCACACCCATCTCACCAATGACTCGAACTTCGATCCTTACCACGAGCTCTCGACCAGCGTCGCCAAGAGCGCTCTCATTGGCGCGCGCAATGCGAAGGTGACGCTCGAAGCCGGCATCACCACGGTGCGCAACGTGGGAGCCGACGGCTTTGCCGATGTCGATCTGCGCGATGCCGTCAACGAAGGGCTCATCGAAGGGCCGCACATGCAGGTCAGCGGGCCCGCCCTCAGCATCACCGGCGGCCACATGGACATCAACCTGCTGCCGGAGTCCTATCACGTGACCGAGGACGGCGTGGCCGACGGCATTCCCGCGGTGCAGCACAAGGTACGCGAGAACATCAAGTACGGCGCGGACCTGATCAAGATCGGCGCCACCGGCGGCGTGCTCTCCAAGGGCGATGATCCGCAGGCCTGCCAGTACACGCTCGAAGAGATGCAGGCCATCGTCGCCGATGCTCATCGCCTGGGCCGCAAAGTGGCGGCTCACGCCCACGGAGCGCAGGGCATCCTGTGGGCCAGCGAGGCCGGCGTCGACTCCAT
>JAUTWX010000236.1 GCA_030838385.1 Acidobacteriaceae bacterium | reverse complement strand
TCGTCTCCGCTTTGAACTGCATCCTGGCGCAGAGGCTGGTGCGTACGATCTGCGAGTTCTGCACCCGGCCGGTACGGATCGATGACAGCGTTCTGGAACTGAGCGCGCTCGACCCGGCGGAGTGGCGCGATTTCCCTTTCCGCGAAGGCGCCGGCTGCATTGAGTGCGGCGGCACTGGCTTCCGGGGACGGACGGCGATCCACGAGCTGCTGGACCTGAACGATACGATTCGCGAGCTGATCCTGGAGAAGCGGCCGACGTCGGAGATTCGCCGCGCAGCACAGGGGATGGGAATGAAGTTTCTGCGCGAATCGGCGCTGGAGCGTGTACGCGAGGGACTGACTACACTGGGCGAGATCAACAAAGTCACTTTCATCGAGATGGGACGGTAACCACAGCACGATGAGCATTGTCCGCCGCATCTTTCCCTCCGATACCGACGCGCTGCGTCCCCGGCTGGCGTGTGAGATCACGCCTGCGGGTGTGCTGGCCGCGCGTCCGGGCTCGGTCGCCGAGGCCGGTCAGTCGCAGGACGTGGTCACGCACTTTGCGCCGCTGCGCCTGGGCGTGCTGGTGCCAGGACTGAAATCGCCGGCGATGATGGACCGCGCGGCCATTTCCGCGGCCATCGGGCAGGCACTGGAGCCAATTGCCGAGCGGGCAAAGAAAGTCACCGTGGTGGTGCCAGATGCCTCCGTGCGCGTGCTGCTGCTGGACTTCGATACCCTGCCGACGAAGACGGCGGACATTCTGCCGATCCTGCGCTTCCGTCTGCGCAAGCTGGTGCATTTCGATGTAGACGACGCGGCGATTTCCTGGCAGGCGCTGCCGAAGAGTGGCGACGAGACGCTGGTGCGCACGGTGGTGGCAGTGATGCCGGCAGTGGTTCGCGCGGAGTATGAAGATGCGGTACGCGAGGCGGGGTATGAGCCGGGCGCGGTGCTCTCCAGCTCGCTGGCGGCATTGGCTGCAGTGCCAGGTGACGAACCGGCGCTGCTGGTGAACCGCAATGCCAACTGCATCACGACGGTGATCGCGCGCGGATCGCAGCTGCTGCTGTTCCGCACCATTGACCTGGGCGAGATTGGACTGAGCGGCCCCGACGTGGCGACGGGCGAGGCGCAGGCAGTGTCTGAACTGCAGCAGACGGTGTCGGTGGCGATGGCGTACTACGAGGACACGCTTGCCTCGACGGCGCACACGATCTACTCGGTTGGGCCGGGAGGCGCGGGCGAACTGGACCGGCTACTGGCATTGCCCGGAGTTCGAGTGCGCGACCTGATTCCCTCGCGAGAGGCTTATGGCGCGACGGACAGCCCGACGACCGGTATGCTGGCTCCGGTAGTAGGAGCGCTCGCAAGCTAATGGTGAATCCGCACTCATGCGCGTAACGCTCAATCTCGCATCGCACCCTTATGTGGAGCTTCGCCCGCTATACCAGCGGCTGCGCGTTGTAGCGCTGCTGCTGCTGGTGACGGGGGGACTGTTCTGGTGGGTACTGCGCACGCAGCAGCAGAAGGCGGCGGAGGCGCATGCGCGCGCCAATACGATCGATTCATCCATCACGCAGACACGCGACGAGCGGCAGAAGGCGGAGGCCTCCATGCGCCAGCCGCAGAATGCCGCGGTGCTGGCGCAGGCGCATTTCCTGAACAATCTGTTCCTGCACAAGTCCTTCTCGTGGACGGCGGTGATGATGGACCTGGAACAGGTGCTGCCGGCGGGCGTGCAGGTGGTGAGTATCGATCCCGTGCCGGCGAAGGACGGCAGCGTGACGATTCACATGCGGGTGGCAGGACCGCGCGACAAGGCGGTGGCACTGGTACGGAACCTCGAACACTCGCGCCGCTTCCGCACGCCGCGCATCGTGGGCGAGACCGCGCAAGGCCAGAATCAGAACGGCCGGCAGAACCCCGACTTGGAACCAGCGAGCACGACGAGCGGTGTGAACTTCGAGGTGCTGGCCGAGTACAACCCGCTGGAACCGAAAGCAGCTTCTGCAAAGAGCGATGCGACGAAAACCGCTGAGGCCGCGCAGAAGAAGCCGGCCCAGGTTGCTCACCATGTAGCACGCACACACAAGCCCGCGCCGGGACGGAGTACGCCATGAAGCTGACGCGCTCCGGTACCTTCAATCTGCTGAACCTGCACATCGCCGTGGTCGCTGTGCTGGCGATCGTCAATCTGGTGCTGCTGGTGCAGTTGGTGCTGGCCTGGCACACGCTGCGCAGGGATGGTCCGGAACAGCTTGAGCTGAGGCAGACCGAATTGCGGACGGCACAACTGCAGGCGAAACCACTCAAAAATCTTCCGCAGCGCGTCGCCGACTCCACCAAGGGAGCAGAACACTTTTATGACGGCCGCGTGCCGGGGGCGGACTCGGCGATCCTGGCGGAGCTGGGCACGCTGCAGCAAAAGGCGAATGTGCGGCTGAGCCGCGTGCAAACGGCGTTTGCGCCCGCACTGCGGGACGTCACAGAAGTGCGCATGGATGCGAGCGTGAGCGGCGACTACACGTCGGTGATGAAATTCATCAACAGCCTCGAACGGGACAAGATGTTTTTCGTGATCAACGGACTGACACTGAGTGGCCAGCAGGGCGGACTGGTGAACCTGCGCTTGAAAGTAACAACCTATCTGCGCGGCAGCGACGTCGAGCATCTGCAGCCGATCAACAGCGGCGATGATGGCTCAGCGGACGCTGGCCAGACCGGGGGGCAATAGCCATGGCTCTCCGTGTCGGTGCTGAAAGCAAGCCCAAGCTGTATGCGGCGATCGGACTTGGCGTTGTGGTGTTGATCATCGCGATCTTCCAGATTCCGAAGTTCTTCGGCGGATCGACGCCCGCACCTGCCGCCCCGCCGCCGGCACCTGTTGCAGCGACGACGGCGGCTCCGGCATCGGCGCCATCCGGGGTATCAAGCAGTACCTCTGCCACGGGGGCGACGGCGTATCCGCATGAGGCGATCGAGTTGCCGAGCGATTCGGCTCTGGATCCGACGCTCCATCCCGAACTGATGGCACAGGCGGAAGACACGACCTACACTGGCAATGGGCGGAACATCTTCTCGCCCAACTCGGTTGCGCCGGTGCCGGTCG
>JAUTWX010000126.1 GCA_030838385.1 Acidobacteriaceae bacterium | reverse complement strand
TCCCGTGGGGAGATGCTTCATCTCCCCGCAAACAGACAACGCATACAGTAGGCAGACAGTCAGGTACCGGACAAACCCTGTGCTTCCGCCGGACTTCGCCTGAGCTGGTGATGGAGAAACGCAGCAGCAGAGGTGCACTCGAAGCGGGTTTGTGGCACGCCCGCGGGTGATCTTCGTGCTTTTGGATGCTTCTATGACGCACACGACGACTGAGACGACCGAGACCATCATTCGCGCCGAGAAGGTCGAAAAATACTACGCGCAGCCGAGTGAGAATCGCATCCAGGTCATCGCGCCCACGGACCTCGCGATCGTTCCCGGAGAAATCGTCGCGCTGCTCGGCCCGTCGGGTTCTGGCAAATCCACGCTGCTCCGTATGCTCACCGGGCTCACGAAGCCGTCCGCCGGCGAGGTCTACTGGCACAACACGCCAATCGCACGCGCCAACCCCAACGTCTCCATCGTCTTCCAGAGCTTCGCACTCTTCCCCTGGCTCACCGTGCTCGAAAATGTCGAAGCGCCGCTGAAGGCGCGCGGCATGGGCGCCGAAGATCGTCGCGAGCGCAGCCTGCGCATTATCGACACCGTCGGTCTGGACGGCTTCGAGGCCGCCTTCCCCAAGGAGCTCTCCGGCGGTATGCGGCAACGCGTCGGCTTTGCACGCGCCCTCGTTGTCGAGCCGGAGGTCCTCTTCATGGATGAGCCCTTCTCCGCGCTCGACGTGCTCACGGCGGAGAACCTGCGCAGCGAGCTGCTGGAGCTGTGGCAGAAGAAGACTATCCCCACCCGCGCCATCTTCCTTGTCACGCACAACATCGAAGAGGCGGTCCTGCTGGCCGATCGCATCATCGTGCTCGGCCGCAACCCCGGCCACGTGCGCGTCGACTTCCGCGTCACTCTCTCGCAGCCGCGCGATCGCAAGTCGTCGCTCTTCACCCAGCTCGTCGACTACATCTATACCGTGCTCACCCGGCCCGACGTGCAGCCCAGCAACGTGCCGGAGCGCGTCGCCATCCGCGATCAGCGCCAAATGCACTACCAGATGCTGCCCCACGCGCGGCCCGGCGGCATCGCCGGCCTGCTCGAAATCCTCATCGACCGCGGCGGCAAGGATGACGTCTACAAGCTCGCCGATGAGCTTGCCTTCGAGCTCGACGATCTCTTCCCCATCGTCGAAGCCGCGCAACTGCTCGGCTATCTCAAGGTCGAGGAAGGCGACGTCGCCATCACGGAGAGCGGCCGTCTCTTCGCCGATTCTGAAATTCTGAAGCAGAAGGAGCTCTTCCGCGACGCCGCGCTCGAGCACATCCTGCTGCTGCGGCAAATCACCCGCGCGCTCGACACCAAAGCCGACCACACCGTGCCGGAAGACTTCTTCCTCGATATGCTCGACGAGCAGTTCTCTCAGGAAGAGACACTGCGCCAGCTCGAAACCGCCATCAACTGGGGCCGTTACGCCGAGCTTTTCGACTTTGACGCCGGCCGCCGCCGCTTCATGAAGCCGGAGGTCGAGGACACCGCCGAAACTCCGGTCGAGGAGACGGTAGAGTGAAGGTCTCGCGCATCCCCACGCTCTCGCGCACCCTGGTGCTGGAGCGTTCGTGGCCTGTGGTGCTGGACATGACGGTCGCGGCCTTCGGCCTCGCCACGTTTTATTGTGTGGTCCTGCTCGGCCGCTACTGGTTCTCGCATCCCGTACCCTCGGCGCAGATCTCGCAATCCGCACGAGCCCTGCCGCTCTACGCCCTCTACTCCGTCGTCCGTATCGGCGTCGCGTATCTGCTCAGCCTCGTCTTCGCCGTTGGCTACGGCTACTACGCCGCATATCACCCGCGCGTCGAAGCCTTCATGATCGCCGTGCTGGACATCCTGCAGTCCATCCCGGTGCTCAGCTTTCTCCCTGGCGTCATGTTGGTGATGGTCTCTCTGCTGCCCACGCGTCAGCTTGGTGTGGAGATGGGCGCCATCCTGCTCATCTTTACCGGCCAGGTGTGGAACATGGCCTTCAGCTTTTATTCCTCCATCCGCAGCATCCCGCGTGAGCTACGCGAGGCTTCGCAGATCTACGGCTTCACTGCATGGCAGCGCTTCTGGCAACTGGAGCTGCCCTTCTCTGCCATTGGTCTCATATGGAACTCCATGGTCTCGGTTGCCGGTGGCTGGTTCTTCCTCATGGCGTGCGAGATGTTCGTGCTCGGCGATCGCGACTTTCGCCTGCCAGGCCTGGGCTCCTACCTGCAAACCGCCGCCGGCAACGGCAACACCCGCGCCATGATCTGGGGTCTCGCCGTCATGATCGCCATCATCGTCGCCACCGATCAGCTCATCTGGCGCCCGGTCATCGCCTGGGCGGACAAGTTCAAATTCGAACAGGTGGAGAGCTCGCAGCGCGCCACCTCGCCCATCCTCTACGCGTTGCGCAATTCCAACGCGATTGGCTGGCTGCATCAGCGAACCGTCGTGCCGCTGGGCGAGCGCATCTATCACGGCCTCGCCGCACGCCGTCTCCGCGCCCTCGCACGGCCGGAACGCAGCGCCGCCTCGCGCCAGCGTTCGTTCATCACCAACAGCACCATCTTCCTCGCGCTCCTCGTCGCCGCCATCTTTGCCGCCTTCCATGCTCTGCTGCTGCTGCATCAATTACACGGCGCGGAGATCCTCGAGCTGCTCAAGGGCGCTGGTGCCACCTTCCTGCGCGTGAATGCCTCGCTACTCATCGCTGCCCTGTGGACCATCCCCGTCGGCGTGGCCATTGGCTTCAATCCGCGTCTTGCACGCATCGCCCAGCCGCTGGCCCAGATCGCGGCATCCGTGCCGGCTACCGCACTCTTTCCTGTGCTGCTCATCGCGCTGGTGCATGCCGGCGGAGGACTCGGCATCGGCTCCATCGTGCTCATGCTGCTAGGCACGCAGTGGTACATCCTGTTCAACGTCATCGCGGGCGCTATTGCCATTCCTTCCGATTTGAAAGAAGTCTCCGGACTATTTCACTTCGGCAGCGTGCAACGCTGGAAGACTCTGATCCTCCCCGGCATCTTTCCTTACCTCATCACCGGGCTGGTCACGGCCTCCGGCGGCGCGTGGAACGCCAGCATCATCGCCGAGTATTTCCATCTGC
>JAUTWX010000125.1 GCA_030838385.1 Acidobacteriaceae bacterium | reverse complement strand
GGAAGACCAGCATCTCCAGCAGGCCGGTGATCAGCGGGATGGTGCCGGCAATCATGGCCGCGGCGCCGGACGAGACGTACCGCTCACCCCAGAAGAAGGCGCTGTAGTCGAGAAAGATCACCAACGTGCCCAGCAGCGCCAGGCTGCGCCATTCGCGCAGCGTAGGCCGCGATGCGCCGCGTAGCCGCACAAAGCCATAGAGCAGCAGGCCCGCAGTCAGGAAGCGTATGGCCGCTGCCAGAAATGGCGGCACGACGCCCACGGCGACACGGATAGCAACAAAGGTGGCGCCCCACGCAAGGTAGATGACGGCGAAGGCGAGGGCTGTCTGCACGCGGTTGCTGGTCCGGGTGGTCTCGCTTGCGCTAACCGCTAATACAGCCATGAGCAGTTACCTCCATGGACCTAGGATGACATAACCAGTAAACTGGTTTCGGCAGGTTAGCCAGTTATCTGTGAATAAGCCGCCGTTCAAGCTGAATGCCGAGCATGTTGCGTTGGATTTTGTGAACACGCTGGACGACCGTTACACTCCCGGCGGGCCGCGGGAACTGCTGCCCTCCTATGCGGACCTGCTCCGGTTCTGCCGCCAGGCCGGCCTTCTGGCACACGCCGAATCGGCGCGCCTGGGCGCATTCCCTCACGCTTCACAGGAGAAAGGTCTGCGCTCGGCAATCGAGTTACGGGAGCTCCTGGCGCGCGTTTTCTACCGCTGGGTGGAGGGACGATCGCCCTCCGCTGAGGACCGGACCGCATTGGAACGATGGGCGGCTGCTTGCGCGGCGCGCCGCGAGTTGCGATGGAAGGACGGGCATCTCGCGTGGACGTGGAGGGCACTGACGGGCGAAGCCGAGGCTCCTGCCCTGCTGCTGGCGCAGCGTGCCCTGGATCTGCTGATCGGGGACGAGCCACCGCGCCTGCATGTCTGCGCGTCGGACACCTGCCGCTGGCTCTTCCTCGATACCAGCAAAAACCGTACGCGCCGCTGGTGCGACATGAAGACGTGCGGCAATCGCGCGAAGGCGCGCCGCTACAGCGCCGCACACCAGAATTGAGATGGGCGAAATTGGCGAGTGGGTGAGGGCGAAAAAATGCGCGCTGAGAGATCTGGTTTGAGTCCCTCAGCGCGCCTGCGTACGGTTCGGTTAATTGACAGTCAGGCTCACCTCGACTGAGTGCGCCAGCGATCCGGAGGTCGCGTTGATCGTGACCTGCGACACCACCGGAGTGGGAGTCGACGCCAGCGGCGAAGACGATCTAACCGGTGCTCTGAGATGCAGCCTAGAGATTCAGGACATCGCACTTGTCATGCTCTTGTTACTTCTCTGTCATCCTCTTACCGCGGATTGTTGCAGCACTTCGTCGCCGCAGGTTGGCACCATCAAAGCACGCAGATGAGCATCGCGCATTCACGCGATTGGCAATGACAATTTCATGAAGAGTTAGTGACGCAGGAACAAGGGACTCAACGCAGCTTGAGCGTTGTCAGAGCGAAGAGCGCGAAGACCAGCGCGCCGATCCAGAAGCGAGCAATCACCTTCGATTCCGACCAGCCCATCAGCTCGAAGTGGTGGTGCAGCGGCGCCATCTTGAAGATGCGCTTCTTGCGCAGCTTGTAGCTGCCCACCTGCAGGATGACGGAGAGCGCCTCCAGCACGAAGATGCCGCCGATGAAGGGCAGCAGCAGCTCCTGCTTGATGACGACGGCAATGGTGCCGATGGCGCCACCCAGCGCAAGTGAGCCAACGTCGCCCATGAAGACCTCCGCCGGATGCGCGTTGTACCAGAGGAAGCCGATACTGGCGCCGACCATCGCTCCGCAAAAGACGGTCAGCTCGCCGGCGAGTGGCATGCGCTGCAACTCAAGATAATCGGCGAAGACCACGTGCCCGCTCACGTAGGTCAGCACCGTAAGCGCACCGGCGGCGATGATGGTGCAGCCGATGGCGAGCCCGTCGAGTCCGTCGGTCAGGTTCACGGCATTGCTTGAGCCGACGATTACCAGCACCGTGAACAGGAGAAACGGCAGGAAGCTCAGGTAATAGAGATGCGGTACATGCTGCAGCGAGGTGATTACCAGGTCGGGACGGAAGCGCTTGAGAAACGGCACCACCAGGCGGGTCGAGTAGTTGCCCTGCGTCTCCAGATAGACAAGCGCGCCGCCGATGCAGGCGCTGACCAGCATCTGCAGACCCAGCTTGGCACGGCCGGTGAGGCCAAGGTTCCGCTTGTGAGCAACCTTGATGTAGTCATCGGTGAAGCCGATGGCCGCAAAGGCCAGCATGGAGAGCGTCACCATCCAGATCAGCGGGTCGGAGAGATCCGCCCATAACAATGTGGGCAGCAGCACGGAGATCGCGATGAGCACGCCGCCCATGGTCGGAGTGCCGGCTTTCTTCTGGTGCGCCTGCGGACCCTCTTCGCGGATGTACTGGCCGATTTGAAATTCGCGCAGCTTCTGGATGACATACGGCCCCACCACCAGCCCGATCAGCAGTGCCGTCAATGTAGCGAAGGCGGTGCGGAAGGTGAGATAGCGGAAGATCCGGAAGGGCCGGAAGTACGGAAAGAGCTTCTGATAGAGCAGCCAGTAGAGCAAACATCCTCCGCACGTTGCGGCCGTTGAGGGCGGCGTGGAATTGCGCCTAGTGTATCTCCCGGCGATGACACCGGCGGTTGGCTGCAGTGGTTCAGCCGGCGGTCAGCGTGGTCAGGGCCTGCTCCAGCCGCACTCCGCGGGAAGCCTTCAGCAGCACCGCGTCGCCGGTCTTCAAGTTCTGTTTCAGCCACTCCCCTGCCGCCTGCGGCGTCTCAACGAAGATCGCCGTCGTCTTGCTGCCTTTAGAGGCTTGGACGCCGGCGACAATCTCCTGCGCCAGCCCGCGAACGCCAATCACCATGTCGATTCCCGCCGCCACGGCGGCCTCGCCGCATTCACGGTGCAGTTGCGCTGCCCGTGGCCCAAGCTCCAACATCTCGCCCGCCACCAGGATGTGGCGCTCGGCCGGGACTGCCGCCAGGGTGCGAATCATGGACTCGAGCGCCTCCGGGTTGGAGTTATAGCAATCATTAATGATGGTGGCGCCATGCCACTCCATCAGCTCGCCGCGCTTGTCTTCGGGCTTGAGCGAGGCAATGGCATCGACGCAGTGCGCGAGGGGAATGCCCGCCTGCAAGCCCACCGCGATGGCCGCCAGCGCGTTAGCGACGTTGTGCCGGCCGAGCAGCGCCAACCGGACGGATGCCGATTCGCCATCTCCCACCACCACGCGAAACCTCGACCCGGCGGGACCCAGTTCTTCGATCTCTTCGGCACGGACATCTGCAACCGCCGCGGCGACAGACTTTGTCGCGTAGTAGACAGCGCGGCCCGGAAAGTCGCGGCCGAACTGCGAAACATACGCATCATCCGCATTCAGGAAGGCGACGGCACGCTCCCGCGCCTGCGGCGACAGCCCGGCCACCAGCTCATACTTCGCGCGGGCTACTCCGGCAATACCATCGCCAAATCCCTCTGCATGTGCGTTGCCCACGTTGGTCACCACGCCCCAGTCAGGCGATGCAATCTGGCACAGCGCCGCAATTTCACCCGCGGCAGACATCCCCATCTCCACCACGGCAACCTCGTCTTCCAGCGAGAGTTTCAGCAATTGCAGCGGCAGACCGAAGTGGTTGTTCAAGTTGCCCCTCGACTTGAGCACGCGAAACTGCGTCGCCAGCACGGTTGCGATGGCTTCCTTAGTGGTCGTCTTTCCCGCCGATCCGGTCACGGCCACAACGCGCCCGCCCCAGTGGCGGCGCACGGCCGCAGCGAGCGTCTGCAAGGCCGTCAGCGGATCTCCTTTAGATTCTGGCACCAGAAGCAGCGGATGCGCGTGCCCTTCGGGCAGCAGATCGCGCGCCTTCGCTGAAGCTACCACCGCCGCACATGCGCCCTTGCTCAATGCGTCAGCAACAAAATCATGCGCATCGAAGCGCTCACCGCGGATGGCGAAGAAGAGATCGCCGGGCACGAGCGTTCGCGCATCAATCGAATATCCCGTGGCTTCCACCGAAGCCGCGCCATGCGGCATCGCAAGCTGCACGCCGGTCCACTCCGCGATTTGATCCAGCGACAGTTTCATCACTTTCCTTTCAGCCAGGCGAGCGCCTCGCGCGCCACCGCGACATCGTCGAACGGCAGCACCTGCCTGCCGACGGTCTGCGTCTTCTCATGGCCTTTGCCTGCAATCACTACGATGTCTCGGGCTCGCGCCTTGGTCATGGCCAGCGCAATGGCCTTGGCACGGTCGGGCTCGACTTCGATCGTGGCCGGCAATCCGGCTGTGCCCGGAAGTATCTCATCGATGATGGCGCGCGGGTCTTCCGAACGCGGATTGTCCGAGGTGACGATGACGATCTCGCTCGCCTCCGCCGCGGCTCGGCCCATGCGCGGCCGCTTGGTGCGATCCCGATCGCCGCCGCAGCCGAAAACGGTGAGGACGCGGCCATGTTTTTCGCCGTCACGCCTTTGGGAAACCAGATCACGCGCCAGCGCCAGCAC
>JAUTWX010000121.1 GCA_030838385.1 Acidobacteriaceae bacterium | reverse complement strand
ATCGCCGACGCACCGCCTCGTCCCACACCGCTGGTGCACGAGGTGCTCACCCGCGATACTCTGGCCTAGACCTCAGCCCAGACCTCAGCCCGAACCTCAGCTCCAGCGATCAGACCAGACCTCATCTGTTCAGGACGAACCTCATTGGCGCGATTCACCGGAATCCTTGGCCTGCTCACCATGCTGCTGCTGGCATGGCTCTTTTCCACCAATCGCCGCGCCATACGCGGGCGCACCGTCGCCTGGGGCGTCGGCCTGCAGCTCCTCTTTGCCTTTGCTGTCCTGCGATGGAGCTTCGGACGCAACGCCATGTCCCGGGCCGGCGACGCCGTCAATCGCCTGCTCAGCTATGCCTTCGCCGGATCGCAGTTCGTCTTTGGCGAGTTCGGCAAGCAGCATTCCTCCTACGGCTCCATCGTCGCCTTTCAAGTGCTGCCCACTATCATCTTCATCTCCGCGCTCTTCGCCGCGCTCTATCACCTCGGCATCATGCAGCTCGTCATCCGCGGCTTTGCGTGGTGCATGCAGCGGACGATGCGCATCTCCGGCGCGGAATCGCTCAACGTCGCCGCCTCCATCTTCATGGGGCAGACCGAAGCGCCGCTCTCCATTCGCCCCTTTCTCGCCAACCTCACCCGCTCCGAGCTCATGACCATCATGACCAGCGGCATGGCCCACGTCTCCGGCGGCATCATGGCCGCGTACATTCTGTACGGCATCGATGCCAAGCACCTGCTCGCCGCCGTCATCATGACCGCGCCCGGCACCATCCTCATCTCGAAGATGCTGGTGCCCGAAACCGAAATACCTGACACCCTAGGCCACGTACACCTGCCGGAATCGGAAGAGCATCGCGAAGAAAACTTTCTCGGCGCCGTGGCGCGCGGCACCATCGACGGCGGCCGTCTCGCCTTCAACGTCGCCATCATGCTCATCTCCTTCGTCGCCCTCGTCGCGCTCGTCAACGGCATCTTCGGCGGCCTGCACAACTGGCTCGGCCCGCATCACATTCCCTTTCCCACCTCGCTCGACCAGGTCCTGGGCTGGATCTTCGCCCCCATCGCGTGGCTCATCGGCATTCCATGGCACTCCGCGCACATCGTCGGCAACCTGCTTGGAACCCGGATGGTCATCAACGAGCTCATCGCCTTCTCCAACCTCGGCGCGCTGAAAGGCACACTCGATCCCCGCTCCTTCACCATCGCTACCTTCGCGCTCTGCGGCTTCGCCAACTTCAGCTCCATCGGCATCCAGATCGGCGGCATCGGCGCGCTCATTCCCGAGCGCCGCAACGAGCTCGCGCGACTCGGTCTGCGCGCCATGCTCGCCGGCACCATGGCCAACCTCATGTCCGCATCTATCGTAGGTGTGCTGCTGCAGTAGCCACGGCAACGGGTGCCCCATCCTGAACATCGCGAAGGGTGGGATCGGACGGTCGCTAGGCTTATCATCCTCATCCAGAGGAGCAACACGGCATGACACTCGAAGACGACCTCGACCGTATCGCCCGCCAGGAGCGCGAGCTGCAATGGACATCGTTCAACGAAGGCGACGCGTGGCAACTCGGCTCCACGCTGCGTGAGCTGGCCGTCGAGCGTCAGCTCGGCATCGTTATAGACATCCGCCGCTTCGCCCCACACCTCGGCAACCAGTCCGGCGCGCCACTCTTTTACGTCGCGCTGCACGATACGTCTCCCGACAACACCGAGTGGGCGCGCCGCAAAGCGAACATCGTCGCGCGTCTCTATCGCAGCTCGTACGCCGTCGGCCTCGCGCTCAAGGCGCGCAACATCACCCTGCTAGAGAAGTACGGCCTGCCCGCAGCCGACTACGCAAGCCACGGCGGCGCGTTTCCGATTACGCTCGCCGGCACTGGCGTGATCGGAGCAGTCACCGTCTCGGGCCTGGCGCAGCGCGATGACCACGAGTTAGTCGTCGAAGCACTGTGTCTGGAACGCAACCGGCACTACGCCGACCTGCGCCTGCCCGCGCTCGACTAAGGCATCACTGCGTGCGGAGAGTGGTCATGGGATCGGTTTGCGCCGCGCGATACGCCGGCGCCGCGCTCGCCACAAACGCTACCGCCAGCAGCACCAGCGACATCGCGCAGAAGGTCAGCGCATCTGTCGGCTTGACTCCATAGAGCAGCGTCGCGATGAATCGTGTCGCTACAAACGAAATCGCCAACCCCGCCGCCACGCCAATCGCTGCCAGCATCATCCCGCGCTTCAGGACCATGCGCAGCACATCGTTGCGCTGCGCTCCCACTGCCAGCCGCAGCGCAATCTCCAGCGCCCGCTGCTGCACCATATACGACAGCACGCCATACAGGCCCACCGCGGCCAGCAGCAGGGCAATGCCGGCGAAGCTGGTCAGCAGCAATGTCTGGAAGCGCGCCGGCGCTACCGCCTGCGCCACGTAGTACTCCAGCGGATGCACGCGATATGTCGGAATATTCGTGTCCATGCCCGCGACCGTCGCCTTCACTGCGCGTTCCAGCAGCGCCGGATCGCCAGTCGAACGCAGCACCAGATACGGCGTCGTGATCACCGCCTGCGTCCACGGCAGGTAGTAATGCGGGACAGCCTCCGCAGCCAGACCCCGCTGCCGAATGTCACCCACCACGCCCACAATCTCGCGCACCGGGTGTTCCACCACGTCATCCCCTAAATCCGCCGTCATATGCTTGCCAATCGGATTCACGCCCGCGAAATACTTCTTCGCAAACGCCTGGTCGATGATCGCGACGGGAACGCTCGTCGTCTTGTCCATGTTGGTGAATGTTCTGCCCGCGATCAGCGGAATCCGCATGGTCTCGAAATAACCAGGCTGCGCCACCCCTATCGATTCACTCGGGTGATCTGCCTTCGCTACCGGATGGCCCTCGACCGTAAATGAGATCGTCGCATCGCTGCCGGACATCGGCATCGGCCATCCTGCCGAGGCAGACTTCACTCCCGGCAGCGCGTTGAGCCGTCTCGTCAGTTCCTCCACAAACTGGATCTTGCGGTCATGCGTATACGTCACATCGCCCATGGTGAAGCGCGCCGTCAGCACCTGGTGCGCATCGAAGCCCGGGTCTACCCGCAGCACGCTCACGAAGCTGCGAATCAGCAATCCCGCTCCCACCAGCAACACCAGCCCCAGCGCTGTCTCCGCGATCACCAGCCACGTCTGCAGCCGGTGATGGCCCCGGCCGCTGGTTACCGTACGTGTGCCATCGCGCAAGGCCAGCGCCGGAGCCAGCCGCGAGATGCGCAGCGCCGGCACCACGCCAAACAGGATGCCCGTCAGAACCGAAACTCCCATCGCAAACGCCAGCACGGAAAGGTCGATCGACACACCGCCGAGCCGCGGCAGCGCCTGCGGAAACAGCACTGCCAGCTCCTTTAGCGCTCCCGAAGCCAGTGCCACGCCTGCGAGCCCGCTGATCGCAGAGAGCACCACCGACTCCGTCAGCAGTTGCCATACAATCTCACTCCGGCTCGCGCCCAGCGCGCTACGCAGCGCAATCTCGCCGCTGCGCCGTGAGCTGCGCACCAGCAGCAAGCCAGCCACGTTCACGCATGCAATCAGCAGCACCAGTGCCACCGCGCCAAACAGCACCTCCAGCGCCGGCCGCGTCTCGCCTACCTGAAATTCCAGTTGCGGCAATACTCGCGCCGTCGTGTACCACTTGTTCGTGTCGGAGTACTGCGCCGCCAGTCCGCGCGCCACAGTGGTCAGGTCGGCCGTCGCCTGCTCGGCCGTTACTCCAGGCTTCAGCCGCCCAATCACTTCAATCCCGTCTTGGCCCCGCTGCTTGGTCGCGGGATCGGCTCCCTCCGCCTCTACCGCCATGGAGATCCACGCCTCGACCGCGCTTTCGGTCGGGAAGTGGAACTTCGTCGGCATCACACCGGCGACCGTATAGCGCTCGCCATCCAGTGTCACCTGTCGGCCAACAATGTCGCGGTCGCCGCCGAGGCGAGACTGCCACAACTCCGCGCTCAGCATCAGTGCGCGATTGCCTGGCCTCTCTTCATCCCATCGGAAATCGCGTCCCAGCATCGGGGCGACGCCCAGCACCGCAAAAAAGTTCGACGACACCACATACACGCCCAACTGCTGCGCCTGACCGACGCCGGTCAGCGTCAGGTTTCGGCCCGTATACGAGGCCAGTCCGCTCAACGTGCGGTTCTGCGCGCGCCAGTCGAAGTAATCGGGATAGCTCAGCGACTCCGGAACCACCGCGCCCGCCGAGTGGTCCTCCTGCGTAATCCGCATCAGGCGCTCCGGCTCCGGGAACGGCAGCGGCTTCAACAGCACCGCATTCACCAAGCTGAAGATCGCGGTCGTCGCCCCAATCCCCAGTGCCAGGGTCAGGATCGCCGCTATCGCAAACGAAGGACTCTTTCGCAACTGGCGAAAGCTGAACCAGAAATAGCCAAGAAAGCGCTCCATGAAGTCCTCGCAAGGGAAAAAACTCGTTGGGGGAGGTGCACGTAGGGGTCCACTATGGCGGAGCAATCCATCGAGAGAAATCCATTTGAAATCAGCGCGTTCGTCACATATTGCGGCGCAGTCGCACAGGCCGCCGTGTTCAGCCACGGAATCCGCTGTCCGCAGCCGGACACACTGCTCGCGCTCTAGCGCGAGCTCAACACAAAGCGGTTTCCCTCCGAGTCCTTGAATATCGCGGAGACACCCCACTCCTCTTTCTTCGGTTCGGCAACAAACTCCACTCCGCGCTCTTTCAGCGTCTTCGCTGTCGCCCTGACATCGTCCGTCCAGAGGGACATGTTCATGAAGCCGCCTGGCTGCGGTCCCTCATTCATGCGAAACAGCACCACGCCCGTCTCGGCGCCAGGAATCGCCAGCTCAATCCACCGCTGCTTATCGTCGAAGGGCTGGTCAGTGGCGACGCGAAACCCGAGTTTCTCCGTATAGAACGCCAGGGCGCGGTCCTGGTCGACCACCGGAATGCTGACAAACTTGACGCCGCGAATCATAGCTATTTCCTCCGCCCCGCATTGTTGCCCGGCAGTGAGCTTCGCGGCAAGCTGGCTATGTTCTCTGGCACTATAGTGCGATGAACCATATCGCTATCGACGAATATGTGCTGGATGTCCTGCTCCCCGACCTGGTCGGGCACGATCGCTCCGCACCCGCGTTTCTCGTCTATCTCGTGTTGTGGAAAGTCCTGTTTCGCTCCGGTGAGCGGCGTATTCAAATGAGTCTCCGCCAGCTCGCCGAAGCGAGTGGCCTTTCGAAATCAGCCGTACAGAAGGCCGTCCGGCTACTCACCCGCCGTCATCTGGTTCAGGTTCGCCGGCGCTCTCCCACCAGCGCTCCAGAATACGAGCTCATCCGTCATTGGCTGCGCCGGCGCGCCCGGCGCACCTGATCTACGGGTTGCCGGTTGCGTTCGTTCGACCGAGCCTCCGCCTTACGGAAAGCCCGCGGGCTCACCCCAAACTCCGCGCGGAAGCTGCGGTTGAAGTTGGACACGTCGCCGAAGCCGCAGTCGAACGCAACATCCAGCACACGCAACGGCTCCTCGATCAGCCGCGCGGCGGCACGCCGCAGCCGCATACGCAATACGTACTGATGCGGCGTCAGCCCAACCACATGCTGGAAGGTGCGCAAAAAATGATAGGGGCTCAACCGCGCTTGTTCCGCGAGTCCCACCAGGGAGTGCTCCTCATCCGGCCGCTCTTCCACCATGCGCACCACGCGCGTCACGCGCGCCTCGGCGCTGGGCAGCGACTCTCCACTACGCCACGATTCGCCATTCGCCAGTTGCGCCGCGTCCACCGCCAGCCGCACTCCCAACTCCTCCCATGCAAGCTCATTCGCATCGCCGCCCGCCAGCCGTGCGCACGCTCGCGCGATTGCCGGCGACATCGCTCGCATCGGCGGCAATGCGGCAACGCGAAACTCCGCTGTACCTGCATCCGCTGTCACCCGCTCGAAGTACTCTGGCGTATACGAAAACGATATGCAGCGATCGCCCGCCGCATGCGCGTGACCACACTCAAATGCATGGCCGGCATTGCCCAGCATCAGCGATCCCGGCGCCAGCAGCGCCCGTCCTGCATGCGAGCGGTATTGAAAGCTCCCCGCGGCTACCATCGCGATGCAGACATTTCGGCGTTGCTCCTCGAACCTCCGGTCGCCCGGGCCGGAGGTACACACCACATCCGCCACGGACCAGCCCGTTCCCCGCGCCAGCACCCGCGCCGCCGTGCCGCCTGGAGTTCCCTCCACAGCGCGCCGCTTCAACGCCCGTTCCAACATCGCAGCAATTTCTGCCAAGAATCCCGCTCCCGCACTGCCGTACAACCACACTAAGGGCTTGATACCCGATTCGATGATTCACGGGAGGACAACGATGACCCAAACCATCCAGGAAAGTGCATTCGATCCCGGCTCCGCTGCTCTCTATACGCCCGCGGCCCCCGCCCTCGTTGCCAAAGACCGCGCCGCCGAAATCCCTGAAGCCGACGACCTCTATGGATGGCTGGTAGGAAGCTGGGAGCTCGACGTCCGCCACTACCGCGTCGACGTCACCGCGCTCGGCCTCACGGGTGAGGTGCATGCCTTCCGCGCGCTCGAAGGCCTCGCTGTACAGGACGTCTGGATCATGCCCCCGCGCAGCCAGCGACACACGCAACTCGACCCCGCGAACAATATGTACGGCACCACGCTGCGCATCTGGGATGCAGCCATCGCAGCCTGGCACATCCTCTACATCAATCCCGTCACTGGTCAGCGCGACGAGCTCATCGGCCGCCGCGTGGGTCCGGACATCATCCAGATCGGCACTCATCAGGACGGCACGCCCATCCGCTGGAACTTCACCAGCATTACACCCAACGCGTTCCACTGGACCGGCGAAGCCCTCGAACCGGACGGCAGCACCTGGCGGCTCGAAGGTGAGTTCATCGCCCGCCGCGTCCGCAGCTAACCATTTCAATTGCGAAGGAGACGACACAATGTCCAATGACCAGGCCCTGCGCCAACATCTCGCCGCACTGCTCACCAGTGAATCCGCGCATGCCGGCTTCGACGCAGCCGTCGCCGACTTTCCGGCGGCGCTTTACGGCAAGCAGTCCACGGGCTCCGCCCACACACCATGGCAGGTGCTCGAGCACATGCGCATCACGCAGCGCGATGTACTAAACCGCATCGGCAATGCCAATCATCGTGCGTTCGCATTTCCCGACGAGTATTGGCCGCCGGCCGCGGTCCCGCGCAAGAACGACTCCTGGGACGCGAGCGTCGCCGCCTTCCGCGCAGATCAGAAGGCGCTCACCGACGTCATCGGCAACAATAAAACCGATCCCTTCGGCCCGACTCGCCCCGGCGCAGACGGCGTCCTGCTCGACGATCTGCTCATGATCGTCGACCACAACGCCTATCACCTCGGCGAACTCATCCTGCTGCGCCGTCTGCTCGGAGCCTGGGCATAGAGCACGTGCTACGCCCGCGCCTCCAGCACCATGTTGAACGGCGTCTCCGCCGCACGGCGCACCTTCGTGAATCCACCCTCCTGCAACACCTCGCGCAGGCGCTTCTCCCCCGCCTGCGCGCCCAGCCCTAGCCCAACCTCTTGGGACAGCGAAGCAGGCACGCAGCACAGCGTGGACGCCGAATAGTAGATCCGTCCTATCGGGTTCAGGTTTGCCGCCGTGTCGTCACCAGCAATCGGCTCGACGATCATCCACGTCCCGCCCGGTGCCAGCGCCTTCCGTATGTGCTTTGCCGCGCCCACCGGATCGCCCATATCGTGGAGGCAGTCGAAGACCGTGATCAGGTCGTAGCCGTTGCCAGGAACCGCGGCCGCAGGCGACACCTCGAATTTCACCGCATCCTGCAGGTTCTGCCGCTTTGCTGAAGCCCGTGCGCTCTCAATCGATCCGTCGTGATAGTCAAAGCCGGTGAACTTCGATTTTGGATACGCCTTCGCCATCAGCAGCGTCGAAGCGCCATGCCCGCAGCCGATATCCGCCACCTTCGCCCCAGCCTTCAACTTAGC
>JAUTWX010000071.1 GCA_030838385.1 Acidobacteriaceae bacterium | reverse complement strand
AGCTGGATCGTTGCCGGCATTAGAACCGTTGCCGGCTCAAATGGCTACATGGCTGATTGAGCCGTTGCGAGCGCCGGAGTTTTCTCTGCCGGACCTTGCGGGCGCCACGCGAGAACTTCAGCAGTTTCGCGGCGGGCTGGTGCTTCTCAACTTCTGGGCGATGGCGGCGCCACTTTCGAGTGAGCAGTTGAAAGTTCTCCATCGCCACCGGGCGGCGCTTGCTGCGAGCCAGGTGAAGGTCGTAGCGATCAACGTTGACAATGCTGGCGATGTTGGTAAGGCGCGATCGTTTGCCGCCCGGGAAGGACTCGCCTTTCCCATCCTCTTTGCGACCGAGGAGTTAGCGGGAATCTACAACATTATCTATCGGTATCTCTTCGACCGTCGCAGGGATCTCGCAATTCCGACCTCCTTTCTGGTGGATCAGAAGGGCATGATCGTGAAGGTGTACCAGGGTCCGATCGAGTTGGATGGCCTTCTCGAAGACGTGAGATCGATGCCAACCACGGCAGTCGAGCGCATACGAAAGGCGCTTCCCTTTCCGGGGACCCTCTATCAGAGTGCATTTCACCGCAATGACTTCACCTACGGTGTGGCGATGTTCCAGCATGGCTACCTTGATGAAGCGGCAGCGTCCTTTCAACAGGTCATCGCTGCCAAGCCAGATGACCCGGAAGGCTATTACAACCTGGGCACACTCAGTCTGCAGCGGCATGATTTTCCGCAGGCGCGCCGCTATCTGGAGCAGACGCTGAAGCTGCGTCCGAACTATCCAGAGGCGTGGAACAACCTGGGCATGATGGCTGCGCAAGAGGGCAACGCGGCCGAGGCTATCCGGAACTTTCGGCAGTCGCTGCTCTTGAGACCTGGCTATGCGACCGCGCTACTCAATCTGGGCAACGTGTATCGCCGGCAGGGAGATTTTGCAGAGGCGCAGGAGTCTCTGACACATGCTCTTGAAATTCAGCCCGACGATCCGGAGACGAACTACAGCCTGGGCATGTTTTACGCTCAGCAAGATCAACTGGAACGTGCCGCGGACTTTCTGCAGAAGGCGGCGGAGCTGCGGCCGGGTTATCCCGAAGCCTTGAATAATCTTGGTGTTCTGTATGTGCGGGAGCAGGATTACGCGAAGGCCGCGGAGCAGTTCAAGAGCTGCATTCGAGTGAATCCGAAGTTCGACCAAGCGTATCTCAATCTCGCGCGCCTGTACGTAATGCAGAACGACAAGGCGAGAGCAAGAGCGGTGCTGCAGGACTTATTCCGCGTGCTGCCCGAGAGCGCTAGCGGCAAGCAGGCGATGGACGTGTTGAACTCGCTGCCCTGATGGGGCGGCATGCGTCTTTATAATCGCAATCTATGCATTGGCCCCGGCGGCGTTTTCTCGGTTCCTCTCTATTCATGCTCAGTGGTGCCTTGACCGAGGCGCTCGCTACGCCGCTGTGGAGATGGGAAGATCCGACATTGCTGCAAGCAGCGACATCGAAGGCCACGGCATCTCCAGTTCAGTTTGTCGATGTGGCCCAGCAGGCGGGCCTGAATGCTCCCAATGTGTGGGGAGGTGTGGATCACAAGCGGTCGATCATCGAGGCCAAGGGAAGTGGGTTGGCTTTCTTCGATTACGACAATGACGGCTGGCTAGATATCTATCTGACCAACGGCGATCGGCTCGATGTGCATTGGCCCGCTGGGAAGGCGCCCACCTCCCATCTCTACAAGAACAACCGCGACGGCACATTCACAGATGTAACGGAGAAATCAGGATTGGCGCGGACGGGTTGGCAGACGGGCATCTGCGTCGGCGATTACAACAACGATGGATGGGACGATCTGTTCTGCTGCTTCTGGGGACGCAACATTCTTTTCCATAACAATGGAAACGGCACCTTTACCGATGTCACGCAGAAGGCGGGCCTCTATCAGAAAGATGTTCGATGGGGCGCTGGCTGCACGTTTCTTGATTACGACCGGGATGGCTTTCTCGATCTGTTCGTGTGCAACTACATCAAGCTAGATCCAGAGAAGATTCCGTCGGCCGATGTCACGCATTACTGCCAGTGGAAGGGCGTTCCGATCATGTGTGGTCCGCGCGGTCTGCCGGGCGACACGAACATTCTCTATCACAACAATGGCGACGGGACCTTCACCGATGTCTCGGAGAAGTCGGGCATTCTTAAAACCGGTCCGCGCTACTCCATCACCGCAGTCTCTTACGACTTCAATAATGATGGCTGGCCGGATATCTATGTTGCCGTGGACTCGGAACCCAGCATTCTGTTCCAGAACAACCATGACGGCACCTTCACCGATGTCGCGGTGATGGCGGACTGCGCTTACAGCGACAGCGGTCACGAGCAGGCCGGCATGGGCATCGCTGTAGCGGACTACGACTGCGACGGATGGTTCGACATTTTCAAGACGAACTTCGCGGACGACACCTGCAACCTCTATCACAACAACGGCGATGGAACCTTCAGCGATGTCACGTTTGCTGCCGGCGTTGGCGTGAATACCCGCTATGTGGCGTGGGGCTGCGGCTTTATTGATTACGACAATGATGGGTGGCCGGACATTCTTCAGATCAACGGGCACGTTTATCCGGAGATTGACACATACGATTTCGACCAGAAGTTCAAGAATCCGCGGTTGGTCTATAAGAATCTGGGCGACGGGCACTTCAAGGATGTGTCGTCGGAGATGGGGCCGGGCATCAGCGAGCACTATTCGAGCCGTGGCGCTGCCTTTGGCGACTATGACAATGACGGCGACGTGGACGCGCTGGTCCTGAACATGAATGATGTGCCGTCGCTGTTGCGCAATGACGGAGGCAACAAGCAGAACTGGATCAAGATCAAGCTGGTGGGGACCAAGTGCAATCGCACTGCCATTGGCGCGCGGGTGCGCATCTTTACCGGCAAGCACATTCAGATGGATGAGGTACACAGCGGCGCCAGCGTGATGTCGCAGAGCGATCTGCGACTGCACTTCGGGCTGGGGAAGACCGAAATGGTCGATGCTATCGAAGTCAAATGGCCGACGACGCAGAAGATCGAGCGCTTCACGCAGGTGAAAGCGAACCAGATACTCACCATCCGCGAAGGTGATGGCGTCATCGCGACGTTTAAGCCGAAGCCGAAGTAAGACCTCAGTGAGTTATAGAAGCTGCCGGTTGTCCTTGCACCACCACAAACTGCTTCACATCCCGCCGCTCCCGCTCGATGGCAGCGGCCTGGCGTTTCTCGATTTCGTCGTGAAGCTGAAATTCCTGCGCCGCCTTCTCCCGTTCGCCAAGACGGTCGTAGGCCATGCCCAATCGGTAGTGAGCCTCCCCTAGCTGCGGATCGGCATCAATCGCCTTGGTGTAAAGCTGAATCGCTTTGTCGTAGTTATGTTGGGAGGCGGCGAGGATGCCGAGCTGCAGGTATCCGTCAGAGCATTTTGCGTCGAGCGAAACGGCCTTTGTAAGCAGAGCTTCTACCTGCGGCGAGGCAGGCTTGCTTGCCGGCTGGTGCTGCCGTTTCGAGATCGCCATAGCGTAGAGATAGTTCGCGATGGAGCTATCCGGATTCTGCTGCACGAACCGCGCGAGCTTCGGCTCGACGCAGGGCAAGGGCATGGGTGCCGCTATTTCGACTTTACCCATGAAGATGTATGGCTCCGGATTCGCCGGATCCAGGTCGGACGCGGCGCACAGGCTGCGCGCGGCCTCATCGTAGAGTGCTCCGGCAAAGAGCGCTGTCCCCAGCGCTGTCTGCAGCCTTGCGGATTGTGGATGGGCCTTGATTCCGTTTCTGAAAACTTCGGCGGCTTGCCACACGGCACGGTGCAAGAGCAATTCCGAACCCCAGTCGAAGTAGTTCTGCTCGCTGGGATCGAGGCTGGCGGCCTGCTGATATTCCTGAACGGCGGCGAGAGGATCGCTTAGCTTCTCGTCGAGCTCACCCGCCACACGGTGCAGATCCGCATCGTTCCCGCGCTTCAGTAGATTCGCGATGTGCTCGCGAGCCTGCTTGAGGTCGCCGACATTTTCGCAAGCGATCGCGAGATCGCGCTCATTCTCATCACTTGCAGTATCGATTCGGTACGCGGCTTCGAGCAGCGGCAGCGACTCACTGTATCTGCCGGCGTGAAGATAGAAGTTGCCGAGCTGATGGTTGGCCGCGAAGCTTCCAGGAGTAGTGGCGAGCGCGGCGCGCAGGCTGCTTTCGGATCGAGGGTCGCTCTTCATGCCGGCAGAGGCATTTTGTCCGGCACCCTGCGCTTTGAGCGCGAGCGTTTCTCTCGCGAGATCTTCGCTGGTGCGCAGGATCGAGTCAGAGCCATGCCCACCGACAGCCGTCCAATCGGTCACGCCCGCGACGGTGAAGTTGGGCGCGTCGGAAAAGCCCATCGACTGCGCCGCCGCTCCTGAGACTTCGACGACCAGGTCGATATGCTTTCGATCGCCATCGGACAATGCAACGGCTGCAGCGGCACGGCTGCGCAGGCCTGCTTTCGCCGCAGTGAGTGTGTAGCTGCCGTTTGGGAGAGCCGAAAATTCGAACGCGCCTGCTGCGTCCGTTCGGGTCTGCAGTGGATTTCGAGCGCCTTCTCCTTGAAGTCGTACCGATGCCTCGCCAACCGGTTTGCCCGCTGAGTCGAAGACGCTGCCCAGGACAGCAGCCCCTTTCGAGTGTTGCGGAGATGCCTGCGCGCCTGCCGAGAGTGGTGTAAACACGCTTGCGATCGCGACGAGTGCGACCCAGAGACACCAAGCCCAGAGAGACCGGCGAATTCTGGTTTCAGAGCAGGACCGCGACTTGTGCGCACCATTCACTATGGGAACCGACTGTACTGCCTTGCGGATTCTAGCCGATGTCGCCCAGCTTACCGGAGTCAGGAAAGCGTTTGCATGTATGCTGGACGCGATTGCCGGGGCTGCGTCCTGCGGCACAAGGAGACCTTCCATGGACCGAAGAGGCTTCATCAAGACGACCGGCACCTTGATCGCCGGCGCGACATTTGTGCCCGGTGCGCTTGCTGCAGAGCGCGATGCATCCGCCGACACAGAGGCGAGCGGACGCATGGTG
>JAUTWX010000058.1 GCA_030838385.1 Acidobacteriaceae bacterium | reverse complement strand
CATCGCCTCCGCGCCCGAGCGCAGGGTGTAGAACGAGGCCGCCAGGTTCCCGCTGTCCACCGACGACACCACCCGCGGCGCAATCGGCTTCAGTGTGCGCGTGTCATACCAGTTGTAGATGTGGCCGTTGCGCTTCTCCATGCGATCGAAGGTGTCCAGGCTCGCGTGGCTTAGCGCCGCCAGCTCCGGCGTGGTCAGATAGCCAAAGGTATGTGCTGCCTGCCGCGCATTCAGCAGCAGGCCGAAGTTGGTGGGCGAGACGCGCGCTGCTTCGAACAGCTCATCCTCCTCCACGTTATCCGGCACCAGGTAGTTGTGCGCCGCCCCGCCGTACTCGTAGAAGAAGCGCCAGGTGCGGAGCGCCATCTCGCGCAGGAACTCGTGCTGCTTCACCGTCAGGCGCTGCCGATCATCGCGTGGTGGTTGGTTCAGCCATGCTGTGATCGCGCTCTCGAACAGCCACAGCACCAGCAGCGGCGCGGCCACCAGCAACGACTGCCTGCGCACGATCGCAATCAGCACCGCCAGCCCAATGGTGAAGATCGGCGTCGCCTGCAGATAGCGATCGACCGGGGTCGTTGTGCCGCCGGTCGACTCGGCCTGCGCCGCCGTCTCCCACTCCAGCAGCCGCTGCCCGGTGATGAAGCGCCGCACCAGCGAGCGGATGATCGCGTCCAGCGCCATCAGCATCTGGTGCGGCAGGAACGCCAGGTTGATCAGCGTGATAGTCAGGTTCTGGCCGAAGCCGACGAAGGCCTCCTGCACCTCGCCCTTCTGCGGGCTGGCCCACGCGCGTCCCACGCTGAACACCAGCGACACCAGGCTGGGCGCGAACAGCAGCCCCACCGTCACCAGCGTCCAGTAGAGCGGGCCGCCGGGCAGCCCCAGCCATCCCGCCACCAGCAGGATCAGCGTCAACGTCTCCACCAGCGAACGCCGCAGGTTGTCGAAGATTTTCCAGCGAGAGATGTTCGAGATCGGGTTCTTCACCATGCGGCCGCTCTCGTCCGGCACCTTGCTGAAGAGCCACTGCGCTATCTGCCAGTCGCCGCGCACCCAGCGGTGCTGCCGCCGCCGGTAGGCGCTGTAGTGCGAGGGATAGTCGTCGATCACCTCGATGTCCGTAGCCAGGCCGGCGCGCGCATACGCGCCTTCGATCAGGTCGTGGCTCAACAGAGAATTGCGCGGGAAGCGCCGGTCGAGCACCGCGTGCAGTGTCTCGACTTCGTAAATCCCCTTGCCGGTAAAGATGCCCTCGCCATACAGGTCCTGGTAGGCATCGGAGACTGCGCGCGTGTAAATGTCGAAGCCGGTCTGCCCGGAGTAGATCGCTGCCAACCGCGAGCGTGACGCCGAGTGTACGCTGACGCCCACGCGCGGCTGCAGGATGCCGTAGCCTTCGGTCACGATGCGCGACTCCGGATCGATCACCGCGCGATTCAACGGATGCGTCATCGCGCCCACCATTGCATGTGCCGTGCCGCGTGGCAGTTGCGTATCCGAATCCAGCGTGATGACGTACCGCACCGTGTGCAGCACGTCCATATTGCCGACCTTCACCGGGAAGCTGTCGAACTCGCCGCGGATGAACTTGTTCAGGTCCAGCAGCTTGCCGCGCTTGCGCTCCCAGCCCATCCACACGCCTTGCCGCGCGTTGAAGATGCGGTGCCGGTGCAGTAGATAGAAGCCGCCGCCGTTCTTGTCCTGGCCGTTCTTGCTACCGTCCTTCTTGCCGCCGTAGCGCGCGTTCAGATTGTTGATGAGCCCCACCGCCAGTTCCACCAGCGGGTCGGTGTCATTGGGCCGCGGTCGCGACACGGAATCCGGAAGATCGCTCAGCAGCGCAAAGTGAAGATTCCGGTCCTGGTTGGCCAGATAGCGCACCTCCAGGTCTTCGACCAGCCCACGCACCTGCTTCTCATTCAGCAGCAGCGTAGGAATCGCCACCAGCGTGGCGAACTCACGCGGCAGCCCCTTGGGAAAATCGAGCTTGGCCAGCCCGGTCGCTTTGAACAGCGCAGCCACCACGTTGTTCACCAGGTCCACCGCGCCCTGCGCCGTCGGAATCAGCAGGAAGAGAAATGCCGCCGTCAGGCCGCCCAGGATCGAATAGTTCGGCACCAGCGGCACCATGATCGCGCCGATCAAAACCACAGTCAGCAGCAGGATTCCGAGAATGTAAACGTCGTCGGCATTCCGCTTCGCGAAGATGCGGATGCGATCGATCCATGATGGCCGGTAGGCGATCTCGGCCGCCAACAGAGGAAATCCTTTATCGATCAGGTAGTAGCCCACGTGCGCGCGCCGCGCCGCCATGCGCGGCACAGTATGGGATGGCGACGGACGCTCGGCCAGCTCCAGCGCGGCCTGCGCCACTTCGAGCTCGGAATGGTCGGAGTACCGCGCAATCTCCGAGATCCGTTCCCGGTAGCGCTCGCGGCTATCGAAGTCCATCTGCGGATACGCGCCTATGGGATCCCGCCGCAGCACGGCGTTGAAGACCACCAGGCCCTCGATCATCTGCGCCCAGTTCGCGTAGATCGCATTGCGTATCCCGTCGAAGCGAGCCGCCAGCAGTCCTTGGGCGGTCAGGTCGAACGACGCAGGATTTTCAATCTGTGTCTGCGCCTGGGTCAGCACCTCTTCCACCAGCAGAAACTTGACCGCGGTAGGAAAGGCCCACAGCTCACGCAGGGTCAGTGGGTCGGCCTTCTGCACCTCTTCCAGGAACCACACCACCCAGTCGCCTTCCCAGCGCGACTCCGCGGCCTTCAGATACGTATCCGCTACGGTGACAATACGCGGCTCGTCGCCCTCGCGTGGCCGTACCACTACCGGCAGATGCGCCAGGCGCCGCCGGATGGAGTACATCTCGTCCAGCGCAGACTGCAGCAGCCGCGGGTTCTCCCGCAGCTCCAGCAGCGGATCCAGCGGCTCGCCCCGCTTGTAGGTCGGCATCGGCCGCCGGTCCAGCTCGTTGAACACCTGCCGATAGGTCGACTGTGCGGCAGATATGCGCCGGCTGAAGATGTCGCCCTGTGGTGCGCGCGCTACGTGCCACTCCTGCGAGGCCACCAGCGCCGCGCGCCGCATCTGCTCTTCCGTCCGCTCGATCTTTGGCGCCGCCACCTTGGCCACAACCGGCAGCTCCGCCTCCACCATCGAGTCCGCGGGAATCTTCGCCTCGACCGTCTCGCTTGCCGGCGGCGGAGGCTCCGCCATAGCACTCTTTTCCAACGCGGTCCTCTCAGGAGGAACAACCGCGGCATTCCCTGCCGCCGGCAGCGTCGGTTCTCTCACGTCATGGATATCTTTTACTTTTTCCGTCATCGATAGCTCGCTGCCTGCATCTCGAACATTCCAGCGTATCGTCCGCCCAGCGCCATCAGCGCCGCATGCGTGCCTTCCTCCACCAATCTGCCGCCCTCCAGAACTACGATGCGGTCCGCCATCCGCACCGTCGAGAAACGATGCGAGATCAGCAGCGCCATCTTGCCCTCGGTCAGCTCGGCGAAGCGCTCGAAGACCTCCAGCTCGCTCCTCGCGTCCAGCGCCGCCGTCGGCTCGTCCAGAATCAGCAGTTGTGCGTCGCGCAGATAGGCGCGGGCCAGCGCCACCCGCTGCCACTCTCCGCCGGAGAGCTCGACCCCACCCTCGAAGCGGCGCCCCAGCATCTGGTCGTAGTGGCCCGGAAGTTTCGCGATCACGCTCGCCGCCAGGCTCTGCTCCGCCGCCAGCTCAATCTCGTTCTCGCTGTGCTCGCGCTCCACGCGCCCTACCCCAATATTGTCGCGCGCCGTCATCTCGTAGCGCATGAAGTCCTGAAAGATCACACCCATCTCGTGGTGCAGGTCGTCCAGGTCGTATTCGCGCAGGTCCACGCCATCCAGCAGAATCTCTCCCTCAGTCGGGTCATAGAGCCGCGTGATCAGCTTTACCACGGTTGTCTTGCCCTGGCCATTCTCACCGATCAGCGCGATGCGCTCGCCCGGGCGCAGTCGAAAATTGAAATCCCGCAACACGCGCCTTTCCGTTCCGGGATAGGCGAACGATACATTGCGAAACTCGAAGCCCTGCCGGATCGGCCGCGGCACCTTCAACCCACCCACCTTCGACTCCACCGTCGGCTTCATCTCGAAGAAGGCCAGCAGGTCGGTCAGGAAGAGCGCCTGGTCGGCGACGCCTGAGGCCAGCGAGAAGACCTGCTGCAGATTCGAGCTCGCCTGGATGATGGCGCCCGTCAACAGGGCGTAAACGCCGATGCTGCTGTAGTGGCCGCCGATGGCGCGCCAGATCACGAAGACATACGCCCCGTAGTAGCCGAGCGTCGCAATGATGCCCAGTAGTCCACCGGCAATCAGCTTCTTGCGCGAGAGCTCGACGTTGTCTTTGTAGATCTGCTGCGAGAGAGCATCGAAGCGGCCGGTGAAGAACTCGCTGAGGTTGAAGAGCTTCAGCTCTTTCGCGCCCTCGCGGCTGCCCGCGGTCTGCCGCAGATAATCCATCTGCCGCTTGGCCGGGGTCTGGCGGAAGTTCAATGCGTAGCGCAGGAAAGCGAAATGCGTCTCGCCCAGGAAGGTTGGCAGCACGCCCAGGGCCAGCAGCAGCAGCAGCCACGGCGAGTAATAAAAAAGAATGCTGGTCCAGATCACGGTGGTCAGGGTCTGCTGCAGCAGCCGGCCCATCTGCTGGATCATCGCCAGCCGGTCGGTGGCCTGAACGCGTGCCCGTTCCAGCCGGTCGTAGAAGACCGGATCTTCGTAAGTGGTCAGGTCGAGCTGGGCCGCCTGGCGCATCACCTGCACGCTCACAAAGTGCGTGTAACGATCGGCCAGCAGGCTGTCGGAGTAATCGATGCCGCGGCTCAACAGCCCGACGACCACGTTCAGCACCACTTCGCTGCCGACCGCCCACCAGAAATATTGCGGCAGTCCCTTGTGCAGGATCGCATTTTCGACGCCATTGAGGATCCACGCCGCGACCACGCCAATGCCAGCGGGCAGAGCGGCAACCACAATGCGCAGCAGCATGCCCCAGGTGACGACCGCGCGGCCCGACTTCCACAGAATGCCGAGCACGGGCGGTACATTGCGCAAAGCGACAAGTCGCTCGCGCCACGCGCTCGAGGTGGAGTGTGGCCGGCCTTCCGTCATAGAGGCAGATAGGGCAATTACTTGCTACAAATATGTGCTGTATGTGCTTTGCCATGTGATGCGGCCGATGCTTACCACGTTGGCTCGGTTCGAGGTTGCCGTCAACCCACCGCGGCACGCTACAGCATCTGGCGCTTCACGTTTCAATAGAGACCCGTATCGTAGAGAACCAAAGAGCAAATCCTATCGCAATCATTCCGCTGACAACGCGCACCTCACCCCTGTTTCAATCGGACGCGCGTCGGGGAGCCATGCTCTAGCATCGAAACTATATGCAAGCCACCTCGCAGGCGACTCAGCCGACTACGCCTGCCACGAACCCCAGCCAGCGCCTCATCCCTCTGCTCGGCCTCGCCTGCGGCATCACCGTCTCCGCTCTCTACTTCAACCAGCCCCTGCTCATCGAGATGGCCCGCAGCCTTCACGTCACCGAGGCGCAGATGAGCCACGTCGCGGTCGCTGCCCAGGCCGGCTACGCCATCGGACTCCTCTTCTTCGTTCCGCTCGGCGATGTCGTCGAGCGCCGTAGCCTCATCCTCAAAATGATCGCCGGCCTGGTCCTCGCCATGCTGATCACCGCTGTCACGCCGTCACTTCTCCCCATGGTGCTGATCACCATCCTCACCGGCATGATGGCCGCCGTCACCCACGTCATCCTGCCCATCGCGCCCGAGATCGCCACGCCCGCCAACGCTGGCCGCGCCGTCGGCTCCGTCATGACCGGCCTTTTGCTCGGCATCCTGCTCAGCCGCACCTTCTCCGGCTGGATCGGCGAATGGCTCAACTGGCGCTGGGTCTTCGTCATCGCCGCGGTTCTCTCCGTCGCGCTGGCGTTCTTTCTCCGCCGCGCGCTCCCGCTGCTGCCCCCGCGCGCACCCATGCCCTACGGCGACGCCCTCCGTTCCCTCTGGACCCTCATCCGCACCCAGCCGCTGCTGGTCGAATCCGCCACCGTCGGCGGCCTGGTCTTCGCCGCCTTCAGCGCCTTCTGGACCACGCTCGTCTTCCTCCTCGGCTCGCCCCACTACCACCTCGGCCCCGGGGTCGCGGGCAGCTTTGGGGTACTAGGAGCGATCGGCGCATCGGTGGCCCCCATCGCCGGTCGCCTCGCAGACCGCCACGGCTCGCGCTGGGTCATCTCCGTCGCGCTCGCCCTGCTCATCTTCTCCTGGGGAATCACCTGGATCTTCGGCTACCGCGTCGCCGGCCTCGTCATCGGCGTGCTGCTCATGGACGCCGGCGCGCAAGCCAGCCAGGTAGGCAACCAGACCCGCATCTTCTCGCTCGCGCACTGTCCCGGCACGGCATACGGAGCACGCAGCCGCATCAACACCGTCTACATGACCACCTACTTCATCTTCGGCGCGCTCGGCTCGTATCTCGGTGCCCACGCCTGGGAGCGCTGGCACTGGAACGGTGTGTGTACTCTTGCACTCCTGCTGTTGGGATTAGCGGCAGCCCGTCACGCCTGGGGAAGCTGGCGCAACCGCGAAAAAGAAGAGCTCTGCCACGACGAAGTCGACGTAGCGATGTTCGGAGAAACCATCGGCGGCTGAAAAGCCAGTAGCTTGTCATCCTGAGCGCAGAACGAACACTATTGTCTATTACATTGATTGGAATGGTGCATGACCTACGTTCAGTCATGGTTTCCGGACCGTTAAAAGAGGCCATTCTGTGGGTGTCTGGTCAGTCCCTGGTGTCTACTCAATTCGAATATCAACTGCGAAGTCCGCAGCTAAAGCCGCAAAGATCGCTAGGTGAAAACATCACCGATCTGGAACGTCAGCATCTGGTCAGCGACGAAGTTCGCAGACGGGCGAACCTCTTGACATCTTGCGCGAGCAACGATTTGGATGATGCCGTTGGACAGCAGGTGGGTAGACTTCTCCTTTATTACCCAGAGGAAAATGTTTCAGATTGTGCCTCTGAATCCGCCTCTAGGGGCTTCTTCGACCCGTTAGACGAGCCGCCATGGGACCTCTGGCTCTCTTACGAACGAGGTGAGTTGATTAGCTGGGTGCCTGAAATCTGGATTGCGCTAGCTCAGAGAGGCATTGATGCTAATCCCGTCGACTGTCTGCAGTGGGCCGGTTCAGCCTTTACATTGAAACCATCGAAATGAAATATGAGAGGCACCGAAAAGTTGGATTTTCGGAACCACAAGGCTGAGGTCCGTGCGAGACCGTCTGGTAGCGGGAAGCTAGAAGTTGGCCGAAGTCAACCGCACACAAGCATCCTGCAAAGCCTCATCCTGCTTGGCAAAACAAAACCGCAGCAGCTTCTCCCCACGCCCCTTGCTATAAAACGCAGAGCCAGCCACCGCCGCAACACCCGTCTTCGCCAGCAACGCACGCGCCTTCTCCCGCGCCGTCGCGCCCGGCAAAATCGTCGCATCCGCCAGCACGTAATAAGCACCATCCGGAACCGAAGGCGTCAGCCCCGCCTCGTTCAGCGCAGAGCACAGCAGATCGCGCTTCTTCTCATAGTCCGTCGACATGTGCCGATAGAAATCCGCGTCAAGCTGCGCCAGTCCCGCGGCCGCGCCATACTGTGCCGGCGATGGCGCGCACACATACGTCAGATCGTGGAAGTAGCCGATCGACGGCACCCACCGCGCATCCGCTGCCAGATATCCGATGCGCCAGCCGGTAATGCTGAAGGTCTTCGAGAAGCCGGAGATGGTGATCGTCCGCTCCGCGAGGCCGGGCAGGGAAGCGGCACTCACATGCTTCGCGCCGCCGAAGAGGAAATATTCGTAAATCTCATCCGTCAGCAGAAACAGATCGTGCTCCAGCGCAATCTCGCCGATCGCTTCCAGCTCCGCGCGCGTAAACACCTTTCCGCATGGATTCGACGGCGTGTTGATCAGGATCGCGCGCGTCTTCGGAGTCACCGCAGCGCGCAGCGCATCCACATCCAGCTCCCACGTGCCCGCCGCCAGCGGCTGCGGCACCGGCTTGATGCGCAACGCGAGCATCGTATTCAGGTGATAGCCATAGAACGGCTCGAACAAAATGATCTCGTCGCCCGGATTGAACAGCGCCAGGCACGCCGCATACATCGCGCCCGTCGCGCCAGCCGTCACCAGCACCTGTGTCTCCGGGTTGGCCGCAACGTGGTTGTACTCCGTCAGCTTCCTGCTGATCGCCGCGCGCAGCGGCGCAATGCCATCCAGCCGCGTATAGATATTGTGGCCGTGATGAATAGCTGCAATCGCCGCCTCGCGCACCGGCGCCGGCAGCTCCGTATCGCAGACACCCTGGGCCAGGTTCACGCCGCCCACACGGTCGCACTCCACCGTCATCGAACGGATCTCGGATTGAACAAGGTGTGGAGCGATCTCGCTCAGGTGCAGGCGGCTTGCGGCAGCTTGGGGCATAGCAGTATTAGAGCCTCTTCCGCCGTGCTATGTCATCTCTCATCTGGCGACTCGCAGCTCTCAACCGAACGTAAGTGCCTGCTGAACGGCGCGATGCGCCTCGGTAATCGAAGCGCGATGGTCCATAATCCCCGACAGGTCCGAGTTGGCGAATGCGATGCGTCCAAACGGATGGCGCCGCATCAGCTCGGCGGGTGCGCGCTTGCCGTCCTTGCCGAAGAAAAAACCGGGCTGCGGCGCCAGGTAGGCATGGCCCCAGCGGTTCAGAATGATGCCCGCAATATCGCGGCGTCCATCGAATCCCTGCTTGCCGAACATGCTGGCGAACTGCTCGCGAATTTGCTTCTCATACACGCTGAAGGGCGTCGTCATCATCTGGTAGCGTCCGGTATTTACCTGCTCCACCAGCGAGCGCCCCGGCTTTGCAAACAGGATTTTCAGAGTCAACACTGTCGGGCTGTCAGCCGAAAGCGCAGGCGCGCCTCCGCCAAACGTAGCCACGCGACGCACTGCCATGTAGTTGCCGATGCCGTCGAACCACTGGCACTGGCTGATGCCCATCTTCGCCAGAAAACGCCAGTTGCGCACCGCCACATTCGCCATGATGCAGGGAGCGCGAAAGAACTGCGCATACGCATGCCGATACTCTGTCGGCAGATCGCGAACAATGGAGTTGATCGTCCAGTTGCCGTTCGCGAGAATCACCGATCGCGCGCGCACACGATGCAGCCGGCCTTCGCGCAGATAGACAATATTCACGTGCGCCGCGCGCGCCGGCTCGCCTTCATGCTCAATAGAAATCACCGTCGAGCGCAGACGGATCCGCGTTGACTGGTGTGGCTTGTCGACCGCGGCGAAATCCACCCGCGCCTGGCAGATGCCCGCCATGGTCGCCCGTCCAGAAATCGCAGCAGGCACCAGCGCCTTGACCATGTGCCGCGCCACGCCCGTATTGCCGCCCGGAAACATCTGCGGACCATGCTGCTTCTGCCACGGAAAAAGCAGATCCGGAGCGTAATCGCTATAAGCCGACAGCGCATCCGCCCCAATTCCCGAGCCTCCTCCGCTCACCGGCGAAAGATAACGCCGGATCGTCTCGCGGCTCAGCCCGTGACGCATCATCAGGTCATCTTCCAGCGTGATCGCGTCAAGCTGGCGCGCGACGGCATCTCCATGACGGCGCGGCGTGGGCCGATGGTCTGGCGTCTCTCGCATACTCAGGAGCTCACGCTTCGCCTCCGCGGCAATCGGCGCGCCTTCCAGCCTCTTCGTCCACGGATCGACCAGCCATGTCCCATTCGGGTGCGCAGCATCGGCGCTGAAGAAGAAGCCAAAATTGTTTCCGTCGCCCGCATAAGGAGTCACGCCGGTCGCAATCCCGCTTGTCTCCCGCTGATATTGAAACTGGCGTGGATCGATCCCCACCGAATCATAAA
>JAUTWX010000057.1 GCA_030838385.1 Acidobacteriaceae bacterium | reverse complement strand
CCCATCTGCGACAACGGCTGGCTGCCCATGGAGCGTCAGGTCGGCAGCTCCGGCCAGACGGTCTCTCCCAAGCTTTATCTCGCCGTAGGCATCTCCGGCGCCATCCAGCATCTGGTCGGCATGAAGGGCTCGAAGACTGTCGTCGCCATCAACAAGGATGAGAATGCGCCCATCTTCGAAGTGGCGGATTACGGCATCGTCGGCGATCTCTTCGAAATCGTGCCTGCGCTCACCGAAGCGGTGAAGAAGGCTAAAGGTGCGTAGTAGGCTGCTTCCAGCAAACTTATAGTCAATCTGACTGGAGGCAATCGGATGGCGCAGTGGAGCGATGAGTTTCTTCCGCTGGGGCGGGCCTATCACTGGGAGAGCGTCCGCGCGCGAGAAGTCTATCTCGTCCAGCCCATGGCGGATGGCACCGTCCGCTCCTGGACCTGGCAGCAGGCCATGGACGAGGCGCGCCGCATCGCCACTTTTCTGCGAGCCCGTGGATGGGAGCCCGGCTCGCGCATCGCCACCCTCGCGCGCAACAGCGCCTGGTGGATGATCGCCGAGCTGGGCGCGTGGATGGCCGGCCTGGTCACGGTGCCGCTCTACCCCTCATTGCGCGCGGAGTCGATCCGCACGCTGCTGCAGCACGCGGACGTGCGTGCCTGCTTCGTCGGCGCCATGGACGATCGTGAGGCCATGCAGCAGGGCATTCCGGTGGGCGTGCTGCGCATCGCGATGCCCAATGCAGCGCCGGACGTGCTGCGCGGCTGCGATCGCCGCTGGGACGAGATCCTCGCCGAATGCCCGCCGCTCGCCGAGTCGCCCACCCGCGCCGGCGATGAGCTGGCCACCATCATCTACACCTCCGGGACCACCGGCCAGCCCAAAGGCGTGATGCACCGCTTCTCCGTCTTCCCGCACATGGGCGACAGCATTGCGAAGCTGGTCAACATGGACAGCAACGAACGGTTTATCTCGTATCTGCCGCTGGCGCATATTGCAGAGCGAGGCGTCATCGAAGCCACCAGCCTGCATATCGGCTGCACCGTCTACTTCACCGCCGGACAGGAAAGCTTCCTCGCAGACGTGAAGCGCGCGAAGCCGACGCTTTTCTTCTCCGTGCCGCGGCTGTATCTGCGCTTCCGCCAGGGCGTGCTGGAGAAGGTTCCGCAGCCTAAACTGGACCGCCTGCTGCGCATCCCCATCCTGCGCGGCATCGTGAAACGCAAGATCCTGCGGCAACTTGGGCTGGATCATGTCCGCCTCGCCGCATCGGGCGCTGCCCCATTGCCGAGCGAGGTTCTTGCCTGGTACCGCAAGCTCGGCCTGGGATTCGTCGAAGGCTACGGCCTTACAGAGACGGCCATCACGCATGCACCCAGGCCCGAAGATTTTCGTATGGGCTACGTTGGGGCCGCGTTGCCAGGCGTTGAGGTGCGCATCGGAGCGGAGGACGAGGTCCAGATGCGAAGCCCCATGAACATGATCGGCTACTACCGCAATGACGAAGGCACCCGCGCCTGCTTTACCGCCGATGGCTTCTTCCGTACCGGAGACAAGGGCGAGCTGGCGCCGGACGGCCAACTGAAGATCGTTGGCCGCATCAAGGAGCAGTTCAAGACCAGCAAGGGCAAATACGTCTCGCCGGTGCCGATCGAAAAGCTCCTCAGCATCCATCCTGCGTTGGAGGCTACCTGCGTCATGGGTGACGGCCGGCCGCACCCATTCGCCATCTCCGTGCTCTCTGCGGAGGCTCGCAAGCAGTGCGAGGCCAGTGGGCTGAATGGCGAGCTGGGCCGCTCGCTCCACAACCTGCTGACGCAGATCAATGCCGAGCTCGATCCGCATGAGCGGCTCCAGTTTCTCGCGCTTGTCGACGGCCCATGGGACTTCGACAGCGGCCTGATTACGCCGACCCTGAAGCTCAAGCGGAATGCGCTGGAGGAGCGCTACGCGCCGCGGGTGGAGAGCTGGGTTGCCACCCAGAAGCCGCTCATCTGGGCACGCGGACTGTGAGCGAACCCGCACTGCTCAGCATCGCCGGCCGGCAGCTCGAAACTCGGCACGTCGCTGTTCCGCGTTCCCGAGGCTCCATCGTTCTGCTGCACGAGGCTCTCGGTTCCGTCTCCCACTGGCGCGACTTTCCCGAGCGGCTGGCCGAGCGCTGCCAAATGGACGTCCTCCTTTACTCACGGCTCGGCCACGGACAGTCCGAGGGGCCGCCGGAGCCGCGCAGTCGCCGCTACTTTGAGCAGCAATCGCTGGAGGTGCTGCCCGCTCTGCTTGCCCACTTCGCCATCGTGCAAGCAGTGCTGCTCGGACATAGCGAGGGCGCGGCCATTGCGCTCATCTATGCTGCGGTGCATCCGGAAAACGTGCGCGCGCTGGTGCTGGAATCGCCGATCCTGCGCACGGAGCCGGCCGCAGCCGCAGGCATGGCGCTGGCCGAGCGTGCGTGGCGCGATACCGATTTCCGCGAACGGCTCGCGCGTCATCACCGCGATGCCGACGCCGTCTTCGCCGCCTGGCTCAGCATCCGCGAGTCTGACAGTCTGCTCGCCCTACCGCTCGAAGCGCATCTACCGCCGGTGCGCTGCCCTTTGCTGGTACTGCAAGGCGAGCACGACGAATACGCAACCAGCCTGCAGACCGACGCGCTGCGGCCACTCGCTCCGCAGATGCGCCTTGTCCAGCTTCCTGACAGCGGCCACACTCCGCATCGCGAGCAGCCGGAGGTTGTTCTGGAAGAAATCGAGAGCTTCCTCCGCCACTCACCCGCGAAGCCATCAGCCTCCCCATAACTTTCTGACCAGTCGGTAAAAATTGTGGTTGCCAACGACACTTCAGGATCGGTACTCTTCGGCTGCTTTTTCGCGTGCGGCTTGGTTCAATCTGCGACGCGCGTGGAAGTCCAAGGAGGTTCTTCATCCGCATGTCCCCACTCCCCCGAAAGTGCAAAGTGCCCGGATCCATCCGCCCGCTTCTTGTATTGCTGTTGCTGTCATGGGCTACCCGCCACGTCCACGCCCAGCAGGATTATGTTGGCCGCTACGACATCTACAACGGCTTCGCCACACTCGATGCGCCGCACCTGAACCTCATCACTCGCGGCTATCACTTTCAGGGAGGGTGGAACCAAAAGAGCTGGCTGGCCCAGGGCTTTGACTATTCCGTGACCACCGGCCACAACTCGCTGACGCCCAACCTGCTCCCGACCGCGCTCCAGCAGCAGCTCGGTGCGCAGATACTGCAACTTATTATGGCGGGCGTAATCCCGCCGACCTACCAGGTTTATGTGCCGGTGGACTCTACTACGCAGACCTTCGCCGCCGGCCCGCAATTCAACTACCGGAAGTTTCAGCATGTCACGCTGTTCATCCGTCCATCGATCGGCGCGATATATGAAACGGCCACACCGCATCCGCACGATGCGGTGACGACGGCCATCGCCCAGGAACTTGTCCCCTCCGGCAAGAAGAGCGATTGGACAGGCTTCTATGGCTTTGGCGGCGGCTATGACCTCAACGTGACAAAGCACGTCGCTCTGCGCATGCAAACGGATGTCGTCTACTTCCACGTCTTCAACGACCTTCTGAAGGACGGCAGGTGGGACTTTCGCTGGTCGATCGGTCCGACCTTCCACTTCGGAGGTAACATTCGGCCGCTAAAGAGCGTCCTACGCAGAGACACATCACCTGTGTCAGCGTCTACGGGCGCGCAATCGAGTTCGTCTCAGCCGAACCCATAGGAGACTCATTCCGCATGACGATCTGCCCACGCCGGGCGCTGCTGGTATTCTCTGCACTGTTTTCTGCATTGCTCCTGAGCTCCGCGCGCGTGTGGGCATCGCCCGTCGGCGGCGAAGGCAACTGCTCGCTTATCATCCACGTCACCGGTTTCCGCAGTACCAAGGGCCTGCTCGGTGCGGAACTCTTCACGTCCTCGGCAGGCTGGCCTGAGGACGTAGATAAATCCTTTCGCCACGCCCACTTCCCCATCGAAGGCGATCACGGCACGGCGCGCTTCGATCACATTCCCGCGGGCAGATACGGGGTGGTCGTCCTGCACGACGAGAATGAGAATCAGAAGCTGGATCGGAATATCTTCATGGTTCCCAAGGAAGGCTTCGGCTTTGCCAATAACCCGCACGTGCTCCTGGTGGCCCCGCCGATCGAAAAAGCCACCATTGCGGTGACGTGTCCGACGACCACGACGGACATTCACCTGATCTACAAATAAAAGGCTCGTCCCCGCACGAATTTGTCATCCTGAACGTAACCGAAGGTGGAGTGAAGGACCTGCTGTATCTTCCTGTTATGAATCGGCGCGCAGCGCCGCTCAGCCAGTGCGAACCATGCGTCACAAAGCGCGGTCATTGGACCGACGTCGGTGATTTCAGGCCAAGTGCCTCGATATATCCGGTGTTGATGCGGCACTTCTCCACCTTCACATTCTCGAGTAGTTGCTGCAGCGCCGTAGCTGCCACCTCCGGCGAAGGCCGGATGCCAAGCTGCTTCTCCGTGTTGCCGACCCCGCGACGCTCGCTTGCGTATTTCACGATCTCGTTCCAGTGATCCGGCGGCGGGATAGAGACAATCGCCGAAGCCTTTTCTATCTTCTTGTAGGGCCAGAAACACCAGCCGATCTTGTCTTTTTCAAGCAGCAGACGGAAGTTGCGGATCCAGTTGTCATCGTTCTCGCCCGACTCACCCAGCCAGATCGGCACGTGATACTTGTCGCGGAATGCTGTGTACTGAGCGAGCGCATGCTCCGTGCGGGCTGCGGTCGTGGCGTTCCACGGAGTGTTGAACTGGTACAAGTGAAGCTGATACATCACGTTGCTGTCGAAGGGCGGCCCGAAGACGCTGAAGTTCGTGTCCCACTGTGCCCCGCCCAGGATCAGCACGTGGTTCTTATCCACCTCGCGAATCGCCGCCGCGATGCGCTTGTACAGCGGTTCGAGCCGGCTGTTGTACTTCTGTAGCTGCGGAAAGTGCGGGATGGGCTCGTTCAGCAGATCGTAACCCAGCACCGTCGGCTCGTCATGGTAGTGGTCGGCGATGCGCTTCCAGATATCGATCAGCTCAACCTGGTCGCCCGGTGAATCGTAGAGCCACGGATAGCCGTAGCTATCGTCGATGTTGGTGCCCGTCTGGCCGCCCGGCGCCATGTGCATATCGATCACGACATACATGCCATCGGCCCTGGCCCAGCTCACTACCCGGTCCAGCAGCCGGAAACCCTCGTCGTTGCCTTGGGTAAAGAATTTGTAGTGAATCGGCACGCGAACCGAGTTCATGCCCGTGGATTTCAGCAAGTCGATATCTGGCTTGGTGATGTATACGTCGCGGTACTGATGCCAGAAAGACTTCGCCTGCTGAGGGCCAATCAGCTCGTCGAAATAGTCTTCGATCTCGCGCGGCGACGTCGGCCCGTCATCGCCGAACTCGAACATGTAGCCCTCCGGCTCCAACCAGTTGCCCAGGTTGGTACCGCGCAGCATCAGCGCGTGGCCGTCGCCCTCCACCAGTTCGCTTCCCTGCGTGTGCACAAAGCCGACTGGCTGGGCATGGAGCAATATCGAGGGCGCGGCCGTCCATAGGGCGAGAACGCAAAGCAGCAAAGAACGCATCACAGTGCCTCCGAACGCAAGACCGGTCGCGTGCCGGCTGCGGCGCCATTCTAAAACAAACGATAGTCTGTGGAACGATCTGCTACCGTTTCCGTATCCGGTATTGCCTATCCTCAAAAAAGTAGTTTCCGGATGCGCAAATTACTGTTGCAGGGCTCCAGCATTTTCACTGTATGTGTATACAAGAGCGCCACTGTATGCGTGGCTTTTCCGTCAAGAAAAGCCACACTTCGCGGAGCTTTGCCGTACACAGTAACGGTGAAAATGCTCTACTATCACCTTCACGCACCCGGGCGATCGCGGAGACAAATGGCGCGCAAGAAGCAACAGATGCAACATGGAGACAAGCCGGCAAGCCTGAAGACGTTGGCCGAACATCTCGGGTTAAGTCCGGCGACCATTTCCGTAGTGCTCAATGACGTGCCGGGCCGGTCGATTCCGCAGGCCACGCGCGATCGCATCAAGGCCGCTGCGCAGAAGCTGAACTATCAACCCAGCCTGCTGGCCCGCTCGCTACGCAACCGGCGCACCCACACCATCGGCATCCTGGTGCCGGAGCTGGGCGAGGGCTACCACACCCAGGTGCTAAGCGGCGTGGGCGATCAACTCGTTCAGGAAGGCTACTTCTACTTCACTGCGCATCATCGGCATAAGCCGGAGCTGGTGGAGCAATACGCGCGTCTGCTGGTGGGCCGCGGCGCCGAAGGATTGATCCTGGTGGACACCGCCTTCCAGCATAACTATCCGGTGCCGGCCGTAGCCGTCGCCGCCCATCGCCACATCCAGGGTGTCACGAATGTGCTCCTCGACCAGGCCAAGGCCGCGGAGCTGGCGCTCGGCCACCTGTACAAACTCGGTCATCGCTCCATCGCGTTCATGCGCGGCCAGCCCTTCAGCTCCGATTCGGAGGACCGCTGGCGCAGCATCGAGAACGCCGCCAAAAAGCTCGGACTCGTCATCGATCGAGCGCTGGTAGTACAGCTCGACCGTGACCTCACCTCGCCGGAGCTCGGCTATCCCGTCGTCGAACAATTGCTGGCTGGTGGCAAGCGATTCACCGCGCTCTTCTCTTTCAACGACGTGGCCGCCATCGGCGCCATCCGCGCGCTGCGCGACGCAAAACTCCGCGTGCCCGAGGATGTTTCCGTCATGGGCTTTGACGACATCCGCGCTGCCGCCTTCCATACCCCCAGCCTCACTACCATCCGCCAGCCGCTGGAGGACATGGGCCGCATCGCTGCCCGCATTGTGCTCAGCCGCATCCGCAATCAGCAGGCGTATGGTGACGAGGTGGCAGTGGAGCCCGCGCTCATGGCGCGCGAATCCACCCGAGAAGCATCGTGGACCCCAGCCTGATCTCAAGCCGAACCGCTCCGCGCTATCCCCTAGGCCCCATACTCTGCATTCAGGCCATGGAGTTGATCACCGGCATCGGCCTCACGCTGCTGGGCAGCGGCCTTCCCGCGCTCGCCGCACTCTGGCGGCTGGACGACGCCAGCTCCGGCAGACTATTGCTCGCGGTCTTCGCCGGCTCCGCCATCGGCGCGCTGCTGGTGCGCTCTCCATTCCATCGCACGCTTGCCGCCGGCATGGCGATGATCGCGACCAGCATGGCCGGTCTCGCCCTCAGTGGAGGCCACGGTCTCTTTTTTCTGTTCCTGCTCTTTGGCACCGGCCTGGGCCTGGCCATGACCGCAAACAGCGTGCTCACCGGCGATCGCTATCGCGAGCGGCGAGCCGCCATGCTTACGCTGCTCAATTTCTCCTGGAGCGCAGGCTCGGCCGTGTCTCCTTTCGCCGTGCAGCTTGTCATTCACCACGCTGGCGTGGGCGGGCTCTTCTGGTGCATGGCTGCCGCTGGAATTTTGAGCACGATCCTGGCGCTCTGCCTGAAAGACAGACGAACCGCAGCGGCGCAAGAGGTCTCGCGGCGAGCCTCTGCGGTCGGCCTTCAGAGTTCCAGACGCGTCGGGGTCTTCTTCGCCGTCTTTGGGCTGCTCTACTGCGGGACTGAGGCTGCGCTCGGCGGCTGGGTTCTCACCTACGTCCACCGGCTTCACTTTCAGATCTCCGCTGCACCACCGTTGGCCGCCTCCTGCTTCTGGCTGTCGCTGCTCATCGGGCGCGCGATTGCGCCTGCTGTGCTGCTGCGCATTCGCGAAGAGCTGGTTCTCGCCGTGGCCCTGATCTGTGCATTCGCGGGAGTCGCCGCTCTGCTCACCCTGCACTCCCTTCCGGCGGTCATGCTGTCCGCCGCCGTGGCGGGCCTCAGCATGGCTCCCATCTTCCCTATCTGCGTCTCCATCTTCATGGCGCTTACCAGCGATCCTGCGCAAACCCGCTGGATGTTTGCAGTCGCCGGACTGGGCAGCGCCACGCTGCCGTGGGCCACAGGGCAACTCGCGGCAGGCACGGGATCGCTCCAGACCGGACTGCTGGTACCCCTTCTCGCGCTGGGACTCATGCTGCTCATGATGCGCTGGCCCGGTGGTGGCACCGATCTCTTTCGGAGCATCTTTCGTGCACCGGAAGAGCAGCCTCTTCCGCCGTCTGGCCCTACGGCCGTGCCCAGCCTCTAGGCGTCTGCAACGGGTAGACGCATCGTAGTCAATGGGACTCGTGCGCGGCCGGATTGCTGCTGCGGCATATCCCATCTCACAGGAGGGTGCATGGCGCGCCTGAAAGACCGCATCGCCGTAGTGACCGGATCGAGCTCCGGAATCGGGCAGGGAATCGCAGTGCGCTTCGCCGAGGAAGGCGCCCGCATCGTCGTCAACTACGTCGGCCATCCCGAGGGAGCAGACCAGACGGTAGCGGCAATCCAGAAAGCGGGCGGACAGGCCGTCATCTGCCACGCGGATGTTACCCGCATGGAGGACATCCGCAAGCTGATCGACACCTCCTGGCAGACCTACGGCGGCTGCGACATCCTGGTGAACAACGCGGGCATGGACAAGGGGGCGGACTTCTGGGACGTCACCGAGGCTGACTACGACAAGGTGCTGGCAGTGAATCTCAAGGGACCGTTCTTCCTGACCCAGTACTTCGTGCAGAAGCTGCTCGCTGCCGATAAGCCGGGCCGCATCATCAACATCTCCTCCGTGCACGAAGATATGGCTTTCCCGCACTTCTCGACCTACTGTGCCAGCAAGGGCGGGATCCGCATGCTCATGCGTGATCTCGCCGTCGAGCTCGGCCCCAAGAACATCACGGTCAACAACATCGCACCGGGAGCGATCATCACACCAATGAACGCCAAGTTGTCGGACGACAAGGCACTGCTCGATAGGCTATTGCAGAATATTCCGCTCGGTCGCATTGGTACGGTGGACGATGTAGCCGGTCTGACCGCCTTCCTCGCCTCCGATGAAGCCGCCTACATTACCGGATCGACCTACGTGATCGACGGTGGCCTCATGCGCAGCTACCACGAGCAGTAATCGTTGACCGTACCGCGGGGCACGCCCCCGCCTGCACCTTTGTGTTAGTGTCCTCACGAGGTTTTCGAGAGGTTCGATGGCTCTAGGTAGCGCTTCAGGACAAACGGTTTCTGTTTCAGAGAGCGGCAGCGCGCACTACGGTAGAGCGCTTGCCATCGTCACCACCCTCTTCTTCATGTGGGGCTTTCTTACCAGTCTGAATGACACGCTGATCCCTCACCTGATGCAGATTTTTGACCTGAACTACACCAAGGGCATGCTGGTGCAGTTGGCGTTCTTTGGCAGCTACTTCATCTTTGCCTTACCCTCCGGCAAACTCATCGAGGCCATCGGCTACAAGCGCACCATGGTGGTGGGTCTCGGCGTTATGGCGCTGGGTGTGTTTCTCTTTCTGCCGGCGGCCAGCATTGCGTCCTATCCACTTTTTCTTAGCGCACAGATCGTTCTCGCTGGCGGTGTCACGGCGTTGCAGGTTGCGGCAAATCCATATGTCACTGTGCTGGGGCCCGCGCAGACCGCGTCCAGCCGCCTGAATATGACCCAGGCCTTCAACTCACTCGGCACCACGCTGGCCCCGTACTTCGGCGGCGCCGTCATCCTTGCGGGAGCCGAGGCGCTCGCGCACATGACACGCCAGCAGCAGGCCGCTTCGGTCAAGATGCCGTATGCCGGCATCGGCATCGTACTGCTGGTTCTTGCCGCGGCCATCGGCCTCATCACACTGCCGCGCATCCAGACCACACAGGAATTTCGTCCCAGTGGCAATGCCGCGAACCCCCTCGGCTCTATCTGGGAGCATCATCACGTCTGGCTTGGCGCCATTGGCATTTTCACCTATGTCGGCGCTGAAGTCGCGATTGGCAGCTTTCTCATCAAGTACATGGAGCAGCCGAACATCGGCAATCTTTCCGCCGCAACGGCCAGCAAGTATGTAGCGCTTTACTGGGGCGGCGCCATGGTCGGCCGCTTCATCGGTGTTGGAGCTCTTCGTCGCATTCCTACCGGGCGTGCAGTCGGCATCTGCGCCATCGTTGCCTGCTTGTTGGTGGCCATTTCCATGATGACATCGGGCCATTTCGCCATGTGGTCGCTGCTGCTGGTGGGTCTGTTTAACTCCATCATGTTCCCCAGTATCTTCACGCTAGGTATCGCGCACATGGGGCCGCTTACCGGCAAGGCTTCAGGCCTGCTCGTTCAGGCCATCGTCGGTGGCGCCATCATCCCTGTGGTACAAGGCGTGATCGCGGACAAGGTCGGCATTCATCACTGCTTCGTGCTGCCGCTGCTCTGCTATCTGTTCGTCATCTATTACGGATTCATCGGTTCTCGCCCGACCGGAACCAGTGTCGATCTGGTCGCAACCGACTAGTCGGATTGTCGGCAAACGCAACAAGGGCCGTCTCCACCGAGGCGGCCCTTCATTTTCATTGACGACGCAGCTATGCCGCGTTCGAATTATCCAGTGACAGGGCCGCGATCTCCTCTTCGGAGAAGAGCAGCTTCTCGCCATTCGTACGGTCCAGTACATGCATGGCCACGCCGGCGGTCAGGGTGCGGTGCATGACCTTGCGGTGAAACGGCGAGCTGCTCAGCAGGGTGCAGATGCGCTCAAAGATCGGCAGCCACTGCCGCGAGCGCGTACGGATCGCCTCGCCCGGTCCATTCGGCTGCGCGACGATCTCCATCTCCACCCCGCCATCGTCGGACTGGCTGGAGAGCTCGACGGGACGCATTTGGAGCGAATAACGGGTCGTTTCGTTTGGCATAGACCTGTCTTCCTGACTTGAATGCTGAACCTGAGTGAGACTCGTTCTGAGTTGTTTGCGTTGCATTCGCTGCAATTTTGCCGCGCCCCGGAAGCTCTTCCAGGACCCTTGCCTGACTCGTTAGTCTAACCCGACTCCGATGAATGGCCGGGTAATAATTCGCAGGTTCCCCAGATGCCGTCAGTGTTCTTTCGCTGTTACCAGTCAGCGGCTCCGCCGGTCTGGTACCCCCCATCTGGTACTCTCAAACTCTTGATGA
>JAUTWX010000041.1 GCA_030838385.1 Acidobacteriaceae bacterium | reverse complement strand
CGACCCTCGTCCGGTCATCGGGATGAAGAACCGCTTCCCACTTCCACCCGAATGCCTCGTCCAAAGCTAAACCTGTGAACTGCAACCAACGATCATTAACGAAATCAACCTGACCCTCGGGCGAAGTCCTCCAGACATGCGCCGGAACCGTATTGACCACGTCGCGAAGCTCTCTTTCGCTCCGGCGGGCAGCTTCCGTCCGCTGCTTGATTTCCTCGAAAGCTTTCTCCAACTCGGTTCTAGCCTTCCACTGTTCGGTGACATCCATCGAAGTTCCGACAAATTCCATCAATTCACCCGACTCGTTCAGGACCGGATGGGCGACAGAGTAGATGTGTTTGATCGACCCATCCGGGAGAACGATTCGGTAGGAGGCGTCGTAATCGGTCCTGTCGAGTTCGGCCCTTCTAAAAATTTCCTCAACTACCGGTCGATCTTCAGGATGAAACCTATCAAGAAAGAAATCAGCCGACCATGTGTCCTGATCGGACTTGATATCGTATATTCGTTTCACTTCAGGCGAGAACGTCACCATTCGGGATGATGGGTCGTGCGCCCAACTGCACATATGCATCAATCTTTGGCCTTCAAGCAGATTCGCTTCGCTCCGTTCAAGTTTCCTTTCTGCTTTCTTGCGCTCGGTAATATCTCGATAAATGAGGTAGATGGCTACCCGGTCGAAGCCGAGCGAAACGCCCCTCCCGACGACGGAAACGTCAAAGCGAACACCGTCTTCGCGTTGCCGAATAGCCTCCAGCTCAATTCTGTTCCCCGAAATCAGCGCAGCCCTGTTGTTGAGAGCCTCAGCGCGCAACTCCTCGGGCATTATCAATTCCGGAAGCCACTGTCCCGCAACCTCTTCTGCTGTGTACCCGAAGATTCGTGTGAATTCCTTGTTGACCCGCAACACGCGAAAATCTTCGTCGGTCAGGATTACCGCGTCGGGTGACAGCTCAAACAATCCATCGAGCTGCTCTTTCTGCCTGTATAGGTCCTCATTCGCCGCCGTGAGCTTTGCAGTTCGGTCCACGATCGCGACCTCTAGAGCCTCCTTTCTCCGTCTTACCCAGATCATGAGTACTGCAAAGGTCAGGAACACCAGCTGATAAAGAACGCGAGAGAGGGTGTTGGTTTCGCCCTCGAAGATGAAGCCGCGGATCAGCGACGAAAGCAAAACCGCCACAATACCGGAGTTAGTGCCGCCGTACCAAAACGTGATCGCGATTGCGGACAGTGCAAATGCAGCGAACGGATGAGGCAGATTGAAGTGGTGAAACAGAAGATCCAGCAACAGAGCGCCGGCGACCGAAGCGAAAGCCAATCCATAGCGGCGGGCGAACGACGCACCTGGAGGCGTCAACTTTTTGGCTGTAGCTGAATCGGCCATGGTTCAGCCCTTCTCTCACCCTTAGATCAAGGCTAGGATGGTTTCCGTATTGGTTATTACTGTAGCTCCGCTCCAATGGCGGCACAACGGCTCGTAAGATCGTCCATGCGAGGTCGTTCATGCGGTTGAAGCGCGGCGCCACCCTGATCCGCTCGGAATCGCAAAGCGAGAAGGGTTCCGGGAGCTTCCGCATGTGTCGAGACGCTAGTCTCTCGCCAGCGCTCCACATCGGACGCGTCGTTCCGCCTTAGGCAGCGTACGTATCAGCCGACTCCGGCTGAAACACGCTTACGTTAGGCGCTTCTTATAAAGGCCAAACGAGCACTGGCAGGTAAAGCTGCGGCGAGATCCTTCCATTGTGCACGCCCCGAGAATGTGCGGTTGGGAGGGACGATAGCAGTACACGCGCCAGCTTTTACTACTTGAGTCAAATTGTTCTAAATTACGGTCTCTCAGCTACCTAGGGCTATTCACAATTACGCTTGCATTTGGTCTTATTTTCATAGACTTACAGAGATACGCGGGAACTCATAGTCCCTTGATGGGGTTCGAATTCCCTTTGGGTCCACCAGCGTTTCTACAGCTTGATCTGCTTCAGATGCTCGCGCAGGCCGGGGCCGAGATCGCTGCGCTTGAGAGCGAAGTCGACGGTGGCTTGCAGCATGCCGGCCTTGTCGCCAGCGTCGTAGCGCTTGCCCTCGAAGGTGTAGCCAAAGACTTTCTCTTTGTCGAGCAAACCCTTGATGCCGTCGGTCAACTGCAGCTCTCCACCTGCACCTTTGGGGATGTGTTCGAGCAGCTCAAAGACCTGCGGCGTAAGGATGTAGCGGCCGATGATCGCGTTCTTCGACGGCGCGTCCTGTTGCTTTGGCTTTTCTACCAGCCCTTTCACCGCGTGCAGGCGCGGATTGTCTTTTACCGTGTCGCAGTCGAGCACGCCATAGGAAGAGATGGCTGGACCTTCGACGATCTGCGTTGCGAGAATGCTGGACTGGACCTGGTTGAATACGTCGGCCATCTGCTTCAGGCAAGGAGTAGTGGCGTCGATGATATCGTCGGGCAGAACGACAGCGAAGGGCTCATCGCCGACCATGTCGCGCGCCTGGAGCACGGCGTGTCCCAGGCCGAGCGCCTGCTTCTGGCGCACATACGAGATGTGGACCATGTTCGAAACCTTGCGCGTAAGCTCGAGCAACTCCGTCTTGCCACGCGATTCGAGGCTGCTCTCGAGTTCGAAGCTGACGTCGAAGTGGTCCTCGATGGCCGATTTGCCGCGGCTGGTGATGATGATGATCTCGTCGATGCCTGCGGCCAGAGCTTCTTCGACGCCGTATTGGATCAGGGGCTTGTCTACGAGCGGCAGCATCTCCTTGGGGATGGCCTTGGTTGCCGGCAGGAAGCGTGTGCCCAGACCAGCAGCCGGAAAGACTGCCTTACGAATCTTTTTGCTCATGAAATTGTGGGTGCCCTTCGGGGGTTAGGTAACGCTCGCGTGAATCGCGGATCTGCTGTGAACGATTATACGGACGCTGGAAGAGCAAGCTGGAGTTGCCCGAGAGTGGCCCCATAGAAAACAAATTTCATCTGCTGTTGCGCAGAAGCTAAAGTGCAGGAGAATTGTCTCCGAGCATTGCTCGGCGAATGATGGCGATGGGCGGAAAGCCCTGGCGCAGAAACTCATCATGGAAGTTCTGAAGAGAGAAATTATTTCCCTCCTTCTTCTCCACATCTGCGCGCAGCTTCAGAATCTCCAGCTTACCCAGCGTGTAGTAAAGATATGTCGGGTCGGCCGTGCCGCGCTTCGTCTCTACGTCGGCGATCTCGCGCGATTGATAGCCCTCATTCACAAAGAAGCTTCTGGCCTGGTCCAGCGTCATGTTGCCGGTGTGCATCTGGATGCCGACGATGAAGCGCGCATCGCGCAACAGAGCATCCTGCAACTGTCCAAGACGGATCAACTTCGCTTCGCGAGCATCCTTGGCGCCCGCGCCCGGTTGACCATAGCCCTCGTCGAGCATCATCTGCTCGCAGTAGTGCGCCCAGCCTTCAACATCCGTGTTCGCGCCGAGCAGTTTGCGAGCCTTCGAATGCACCTCCGGCAACACCAGGAACTGGACGTAGTGTCCGGGGTAGGCTTCATGCACAGATGTGCTGACGAGGGTGCCCCGGTTGAAAGCGTGCATATAGTTGCCAGTGCGCTCGGCGCTCCAGGACTTCCCCGGCAATGTCACGTTGAAGTATGCGGTGGTGGAGTTGGTCTCGAATGGGCCGGGCGTGTCCATGGAGGCCTGGGTGGTGGCGCGCATGAAAGGCGGCGTCTCTTCCAGAGTGGGGCGCACATCGGACGGTATCGTGACGATGTGCTTCGTGCGGATGAACTCGATCAGGCCGTTGAAGGTGTCGCGGAAGCTTGCGAGCAACTGACCGGGGACGGGATGATCTTCGCCCAGCATGAGCAGCACTTGCTGCGGCGTCTTGGTCGGGTCCACTTCGTGAGCGAGTGTGTCAAAGGCTGCCCGGTTCTTGTGCAGGTCGGCGTAACCGATCTGGAGCAACTGATCGAGCGGCGTGGTCACCATCTCGTCGTAAAGGAGCTTCAACGCGAAGGTGTCCCTGCCGATGCGGAAGTCGCCGTTCGAGCGCGGTAGCACATCGCTCTTTATCCACGATTCGTAGCTGCTGAGTGCGTCGATGACCGCAACGTTGCTCTGCTTGAATTCGGAGAGGAGCTTCTGGTCTTTAACTTCGGAAAACGCAGCGGGCACATCGTTGCGGAAGAAGTCGATGTCTCCGGGCAGTTGTTCGAGGGCGATCTCGGTATAGATCCTCGGGCAGTCGTGAAGATTCGCGCGTGCAGCGTTGAGCGCGGCGGGCATCTGGCGCTCGCGTGCGATGAGCGACCGCAAGCGGTCCTCCGGCGGCGCAAACTCGCGTTCCATGAGCGTGAAGGCGCTGCCGGTGATGCCGGTGGAGTAGAAGTCGGGATTCTTCTCCCACGGCTTGATTGTCTCGAGAGTCAGAAGCGTGCTGTGAATGTTGTTGAGAACGAGTTGGCGATCGCCTGCCGACCACTCATCCAGGCCATCTTTTGGGAATGCAGAGACGCGGCGCTCGAAGGCATGCAGCGCCGCCGCCTGCTTCGCGATCGAGTTGCGGTCATAGCGCTCCAGTTGCGCGTCGTACTGATGGAAGCCGGCGAGCGTTCCATTCGTCGGTTGATAAGGAAAATAGACCGAATCGAAATATTGATCGGCGAGCGTATTCCACGCGGCGTTACCACTGTCTGCTGCATGGGAGATAGAGCCAGAGAGAGAAACGCCGGTGGCGAGCAAGGCGGCGCCGGCGAAGCGGACCACGTGGGATTTCGTCAAGGAATCTCCTGAAGTGAGCGATCGTCAAACGGTGGCGGGCTCCAGCGCGAGCTGTTCGAGCAGCGCGTGAACTTCCTGGAAAACCTCCGGCGGCTTGGTGCCGGCGAGCGGGAAGCGCAGCACGCCCTGTGGCGTAAATTGCGCGCCCTTCTTCGCGTTGCGTGCGACGAGTTTCATCAGGCGGCCGGGGTCCACTTCGGCCTTTTCGCTGAAGCGGATGTGAAGCTGATCGCGCTTGCGGTCGATCTGCTGCACGCCCAGCCGTTCGGAGGTCAGGCGCAATGTCGCAGCGTCCAGAAGGTGTACTACGCTCTCCGGCAGTGCGCCGTAGCGGTCTTCGAGCTCCGCTCGCAGATCGGCGAGCGTCGCTTCGTCCAGCGCGCCGGCGATCTTCTTGTAGACGCGCAGCCGCTGGTTCTCTTCCGGTATGTAGCTCTCGTCAATGCGCAGGCTGATACCGAGGTTGAGCTGCGTCGTGACATGATCGCGCTTCTCTTCGCCCTTGAGCTTGGACACTGCCTCCTCGAGCATCGATGTGTACATTTCGAAGCCGACTGCTTCGATGTGGCCGCTCTGCTCGCCACCGAGCATGTTGCCGGCGCCGCGCAGCTCCAGGTCGAGTGCCGCGATTTTGAAACCCGCGCCGAGGTCGGAGAACTCTTTGAGTGCGGCCAGACGGCGACGGGCTACGTCCGTCAATTCCTGCTCGGGCGGGATCAGCAGATACGCATACGCGCGGCGATTGGAGCGGCCGACACGTCCGCGCAACTGGTAAAGCTCGGAGAGACCGTGGCGGTCCGCGCGATTCACGATGATGGTGTTGGCGAGCGGGATGTCGATGCCGTTCTCGATGATGGTGGTGGCGACGAAGACATCGAATTCATGATTCATGAAGGCGAGCAGCGTCTTCTCTAACTCGGCCTCGCCCATTTGGCCGTGGCCGACGAGCACGCGGCTCTGCGGGACGAGTTCCTGGATCTTTGCAGCGAGCTCGTAGATGGTTTCGACGCGGTTGTGTACGAAATAGATTTGCCCGCCGCGTTCGAGTTCGAGCTCGACCGCTGTGCGTATCAACTTCTCGTCGAACTTGGCCACTACCGTCTGGATGGCCATGCGGTCCTTGGGCGGTGTCTCGATGACGCTCATATCTCGTAACCCGACGAGTGACATATGGAGCGTGCGCGGGATGGGCGTCGCCGACATGGAGAGCACGTCGATTTGCTGGCGAAGCTGCTTCAGGCGCTCCTTGTGGCGGACGCCGAAGCGCTGTTCCTCGTCGACCACCAGGAGGCCGAGGTCCTGGAACTTCAGGTCCTTCGAGAGCAGCCGGTGAGTGCCGATCAGGATGTCGATCTGCCCGGCTTCGAGCTTTTCGAGAATGATCTTCTGCTCCTTGGGCGTGCGGAAGCGGGAGATCATCTCGATGTTGATGGGGAACTGCGAGAAGCGGCGGCGGAAGGTTTCGTAGTGCTGGAAGCTGAGCACGGTGGTGGGGGTCAGGATGGCGGCCTGCTTTCCGTCCTGCACCGCTTTGAAGGCGGCGCGCATCGCCACCTCAGTCTTGCCGTAGCCGACATCGCCGCACAACAGGCGGTCCATCGGCATGTTGGACTCCATGTCGCGCTTGATGTCTGCGATTGCCGAAAGCTGGTCGTCGGTTTCGTTGTAGTCGAAGGCGTCTTCGAATTCGCGCTGGAACTCGTTGTCCGGCGGGAAGGGGTGGCCCTCCGCTGCGCGGCGTTGGGCGTAGAGCTTCAGCAGTTCGTCGGCCATGTCGGCCATGGCCTTCTTCACGCGCGCCTTGGTCTTGGCCCACTGTTGGCCGCCTAGTTTGTTCAGCACCGGCGTCGGCCCCGCGTCGGTGGAGCGGTACTTCTGGATCAGGTCCAAGCGCGTGAGCGGCACGTAGAGGCGCGCGGCATCGGCGAACTCCAGCACCATGAACTCCACGTTCAGGCCGTCCTGCTGGATCTCCTTGAGGCCGTGATAGCGGCCGATGCCGTGTTCGACGTGGACGACGTAGTCGCGGACGGTCAGGTCACGAAAGTCGGAGACGAAGGCGGCGGTCTTCGACTTGGAACGGGTAGGCACGGGGCGTGCGGCAACATCTGCGTCGTCCGACAGGTCGTTCGCGCCGACGATGACGAGCTTGGCGTCCGGAAAGCTGACGCCGTTGGCGATGGCGGTGCGCACGATGATGGGCGTGCGCATGTCGCCGCCCAGGTAGCTGGACTCGTCGTAGATGGTCTCTGAGCCGGTGTGCTGGGTGCGCGAGCCGAGGCGATAGGCGAGGCCGTATTCGCGCAGCAGGTTGGCGAGGCGCTCCACTTCGCCCTGGTTCGGCGCGGCGATGATGACGCGGTGTTCCTGTGCGCTGAGCGACTTGAGCTGCTCGATAAAGGTGGGGATCGAGCCGTGGAAGCGGAGCGTCGGCCGGGACGGGAAGCTGACCTCCGCGGGCGCGTTGACTTCCGAGTCGAGCACGTCGACCGCGCCGAGCTGGTCGAGCTCGATGCCGGGCAGCGCCGCGACCTTCGCCTGCAGCTCCCACGGATTCAGGTAGATGTCGGCCGCGGTGATGAGTCCGCCGATGCCGGCGCGCTCGTGGCGCTGCTCGACTTTGTTCCACCAGCGCTCGGCCTGGTTCTGCAGCATGGCCGGCTCTTCCACGAAAATTTGCGGGTTGCGGAAGAGATCGAAGAGCGTGCGGTTGGCACCGGCCACGGGGGCGAAGAACTCCCAGCCGGGGAAGACGGTGACGCCGCCGGCGGCGACGGCACGCGTCACCAGGTCGGTCGCGTCATCGTGTTCCGCGGCTTCCATGCGCGAGCGGCTGAGGCGCGCGTGCACGGCGGCGAGCAGCTTCTCCGAGACTGGTGTTTCGGTGAGCGGCAGCAGCAGCGCTTCATCGAGCGGCGTGG
>JAUTWX010000036.1 GCA_030838385.1 Acidobacteriaceae bacterium | reverse complement strand
TCGCTTATGCTGGAACGCGAGCTATCGTTCTGATCGCCTTTCGCGGCGCAACGTTCATTCCTGTCAATGCCGCTCCTTCTCTGCCGATTCTCGGCTTTGCCTTTCTGCTTTCCATCCTCACAGGCGTCGTGTTTGGCGTCGCACCGGCATGGATGGGCACGCGCGCCGACCCATCGGACGGCCTGCGCGGGAGCAGCCGCAGCACCACGACTCGTGCGTCGCGGCCGCAAAAAGCGCTGGTCATTGTGCAGGCCGCGCTTTCTGTCGCGCTTCTGGCCGTGGCCGGGTTGGTGACCCAGAGTCTGAGCAATCTGGAGAAGGCGGACATGGGTTTCCAGACGCAGGGCAGGCTGGTCGCAAACCTGAATTTCAAGGCGGCCGGATATAAGCCGGAGCAGCTTGCAGCGCTCTACGACCAGTTGCAGGATCGTTTGGAGGCGCTTCCGGGCGTACGCAGCGCCAGTGTTTCGCTCAATAGTCCGCAGAATCTGTGCTGCGTGACCGTTGATATTTCCATTGGCGGCCGGTCGGAAACCTGGATCGGAGATGTCGACACAGCTTTCAGCCGTGTGGGTCCACGCTATTTTGAGACGATCGGCACGCCAGTGTTGCGCGGTCGTGCGATCACACGGCAAGACACGCAGACATCGCAGCATGTCGCCGTGGTCGATGAGGCGTTTGCTCGCAGATTCTTTGCTGGCGAAGACCCGATTGGAAAGCACTTTGGAATGTCGCAGCCAGGACATGGATACGACTACGAGATCGTGGGTGTGGTGCGAAACACAAAGTACCGGAGTCCGGCGTCCGAGCCGAGGCCGATGTTTTTCCTGCCGTTTACGCAGGTAACCCAATATGCGCCGCCGGGTGACCAGCGGTTGGAAACGGGAACGCTGTACGCGCAGTCGATTCAACTTCGCGTGGCCGGCGCGCCGGAAGGCTACGAGAAAGCGCTTCGCCAGGTTCTCGCCGGCATCAATCCGGACTTGTCTCTAGATAGTGTGAAGAGCTACAGCGAGCAGGTGGCGGTTCAGTTCAACCAGCAACGGCTGATTGCGCGGCTTACTGGCCTCTTCAGCCTGCTTGCGCTGGTACTGGCGTCCGTTGGCCTTTACGGCGTGACTGCCTACAACGTAACGCGCCGCACCGGTGAGATTGGCATTCGCATGGCGCTCGGCGCTAATCGGGGAAACGTCGTCAGCATGGTTCTGGGGGGAGCGCTCTCGCAGATCGGAATCGGCCTTTGCATCGGCATTCCGCTCGCCCTGCTCTGCGGCCGTGCGCTGGCGCATCAGCTTTATGGAGTCAGCAGTTTCGACCCGATTGTCCTTGGCGGAGCTGTTCTCATTCTCTGCCTCTGCGCTCTGGTGGCGGGATTTCTTCCGGCGCGCCGCGCCGCCTCCGTTGAACCGATGGAAGCGTTGCGGATCGAATAGCGACCATCGCGCCGAGGCTGTATAACTGCTGCGATGGCATGGACACCGGGAACCCGTGTGGGCGACTACGAGATTGTAGGGACGCTGGGCTATGGCGGCATGGGCGAGGTGTACCGTGTCCGGCATAGCATCTCGGATCGTATGGAGGCGATGAAACTTCTGCGCGCCGCTCCGGGCTCAGGGCTGCAGGCGCAGGAGATGATGGATCGCTTCGTGCGGGAGATCCGTCTGTTGGCCACATTGCAGCATCCGAACATCGCCACGCTGCACACCGCATTCCGGCACGAGGAACAACTGGTGATGGTGATGGAATGCGTGGAAGGCGAGGATCTGGGGCGGCGGCTTCCGGCCGGGCTGACGCTTGAAGAGTCGCTGCGCTATACGCGACAGGTGCTGGAGGCGCTGCGCTATGCGCACGGGCGCGGGATCGTCCACCGCGATATCAAGCCGTCGAACATCATGATCACGCCGCAGGGCGAGGTAAAGCTGCTGGACTTCGGGCTGGCGTTGGGAGGCTTGGCGCTGGGCGGTGCAGACCAGCGGCTCACGACAACCGGCGCGCTGGTTGGCTCAATGCACTACATCGCACCCGAGCATATCTCCGGCGAGCCGCACGATGCCCGGTCGGATATCTACGCGGTCGGGGTCACCCTCTACGAGATGATCACAGGCCGGCTTCCGATCGAGGGCACCACCCATATCCAGGTGATTGCCGGCCACCTGCAGCATGCACCGGTCCCGCCCGAGCAGATCCACCCGAAGATTCCCTCGGCACTGTCGGCGACGGTGATGCGCGCGCTCAAGAAAAATCCGCGAGAGCGATGGCAGACGGCAGAGGCCTTCCTGGCAGCTCTGGACGAAGATGGGTTGCGCAGTACGCCTGCCGGAGATGTTTCACAGGTGAGGGTCACGCAGGCTCCGGCCCCGCGAGAGCCCCGCTCGGGTTCTCCGCAGCCGTCGAGTGCGCATCGGCCGGAGTCGCTGAGCGAGATCACGCGGCAACTGGCGGAACACGTTGGCCCGATCGCCGGAGTGCTGGTGCGCCGCGCCTCCAGCAGCTCGACGAACCTGCGGGAGATGTGCGATGCCC
>JAUTWX010000012.1 GCA_030838385.1 Acidobacteriaceae bacterium | reverse complement strand
TTCTTCCCGACCACCCGCGACGACCTCATGGAGCTCGCCGCCATCGTGCGCGGCCTCCGCGCCGGTGCGCTCGATCAGCTCGAGATCCCCCCGCAGCCGCTCGATGTCCTCATGCAGCAGATGATCGCCGCCTGTGCCGCCGAGCCCTGGCAGGAGGACGATCTCTTCGCGCTGCTCACTCGCGCGCATCCCTATCGCGATCTCCCGCGCGAGACATTCGAAGAGCTCCTCTGCCTGCTCTCGGACGGCATCGAGTCCTCACGCGGCCGCTACGGCGCCTACATCCTCCGCGACCGCATCCATGGCCGCCTGCAGGGCCGCCGCGGTGCGCGCTCCATCACCGTCTCCAACGGCGGCACCATTCCGGACACCGCCGTCGTCTCCGTCATCCTCCAGCCCGACGGCCACCAGATCGCCACCCTCGATGAAGACTTCACCATCGACTCCGGCGTTGGCGACGTCATCCAGCTCGGCAACGCCTCCTGGCGCATCTCCGCCATCGAAACCGCGGGTCGCATGTACGTCGAGGACGCCCACGGCCAGCCGCCCACCGTGCCCTTCTGGCGTGGCGAAGCCCCGCAGCGCACGCCTGAGCTTTCGCGCTGGGTCTGCGGTTTGCGCGAAGACATCGCCACCCGCGTCCCCCACGTCCTGCCCAGCTATATCAGCCAATCCGATCCATCTGTCGCCGCCACAGTTACATGGCTCAAAGACGAATGCGCCGTCAACGACGCGGGCGCCGAGCAGCTCATCGCCTACATCGTCGCCGGCCGTGCCGTCCTCGGCACCGTCCCCACCCTCACCACCATCATCGCCGAGCGCTTCTTCGACGAGGGCGGCGGCATGCAGCTCATCCTGCACGCGCCCTTCGGTGGCCGCATCAACAAGGCCTGGGGCCTCGCCCTGCGCAAGCGCTTTTGCCGCGGTTTCAACTTCGAGCTGCAAGCCGCCGCCACCGACAATGGCCTCAACATCTCGCTCGCCGAGCAGCACTCCTTCCCCCTCGCCGATGTCTTCCAGTTCCTCACCACCCATACCGTCACCGAGCTGCTCGAGCAGGCATCGCTCGCCTCGCCCATCTTCAAGACCCGTTTCCGCTGGGACGCCACCCGCAGTCTGCAATTGCTGCGCTTTCAAAAAGGCAAGAAGGTACCGCCGCAGATTCAGCGAACCCGCGGCGAAGACCTCCTGGCCAGCGTCTTCCCGCAAGCAGCCGCCTGCTTCGAAAACATCGAAGGCGACATCGAAATCCCCAACCACCCGCTCGTGCGCGAAGTCATGAAAGACGTCCTCGGCGAAGCCATGGATCTCGCCGGCCTCATCGACGTCATCGCGAAAATTCAGTCCGGCGAAATCCAATGCGTCGCCGTCGACTCCACCGTGCCCTCCGTCTTCTCGCACGGCCTGCTCAACGCCAACCCCTACGCCTTCCTCGACGACGCACCCATCGAGGAGCGCCGCGCCCGCGCCGTCAACATGCGCGGCATGGTCCCAGAAAAACTTCTCGGCGAAGCCGGCCGCCTCGATCCCGACGCCATCCGCCAAGTCCGCGAAGAATCCTGGCCCGACATCCGAGACGAGCACGAGCTCCACGACCTCCTCTACTCGCTCGTGATCGTCCCCGAATCGCTTTTCAACCACCCCCGCGCCACCGGCTGGCGCATCCTGCTCGACCGCCTCATCGCACAATCACGCGCAATCGTTATGCCCGGCGCACGCAACGCGCCCTACATCCTCGCCGCGGAACGCAAAGAAGACCGCGCATCCCTGCTCTCCGACACACCCGATCTGCCGCTGTTACAAAAAGCCCTCCATGCGTGGCTTAACATCCTCGGCCCACAAACCGGGCGGTCGTTAGCCACCTATCTCAGCCTCGCCCCACAATCCGTCTTCACTGCGTTAGTAGCGATGGAATCGCAGGGCACCATCCTTCGAGGCACCTTCGAGCACTCCGCGGATCTCTGTCATCCTGAGCGCAGCGAAGGACCCGCAGTTCCAGCCGAAGCGCCACAGAACAGGGTGCCCCATCCTACGCAAAACGTAGGGTGGGGCCGTGATGAAGCGCCGCAGGCGCCTCCGACGCAAGAGCATCAGGATCACCAAATTGAATGGTGCGAGCGGCGCATGTTGCAGCGCATCCACAAGCGCACCATCCACACCCTGCGCAAGCAGATCGAGCCCGTCGCGCCCGCGCAGTACATGCACTGGCTCCTCCGCTGGCAGCACCTCGCACCGCAAACCCAGCTCACTGGCGAGGAAGGCGTGCTCGACGCGCTGCGCAAACTCGAAGGCTTCGAGGCCCCCGCGATCGAGTGGGAACGCACTCTCCTCCCGCAGCGCGTCGCCAACTACGATCCGCGCGCGCTCGACACGCTCTGCATGGCCGGCGTGGTCGGCTGGGGCCGCATCTCGCCGCATCCGGCCTTCCTCTCGCCGGAAGGGGGCGCACCCCGCCGCGTCATCCCCACCAGCATGGCGCCCATCACCTTCTTCCTGCGCGAGGACGCACACTGGATGGACGGCTGCCTTCGCACTCGCGAGCTGCCGGAAACGGCGCTCGCCGCATGCTTGTCTCCCTTAGCGTTACGTATTCGTGCGCAGCTCGAGCAAGCCGGCGCCGCCTTCGCCGCCGACCTCGCCCGCCAGGCAGGCGTACCGCTCGCAGAGATTCACAACGCACTCTGGGAATTAGTCGCCGCCGGCCTGGTCACCGCGGATGGCTACGACAGCCTCCGCTCGCTCATCGATCCCCGCCGCAAATCCGCCAATAGCATGCCCTTCCGAATGCGCGGCAGCAGCCAGCGCGCGCGCAACACCGCCGGCCGCTGGAGCCTCCTTGCCCCGCCCCCCGCAGCTCAACCATCTGTCATCCTGAGCGCAGCGAAGGACCTGCAGTCTACCTATAGCGCCACAATGCTTGCCCAGCAGCGCGAACAAGAAACGGAGTCCGCCGCCCTCGTCCTCCTCTGGCGCTACGGCATCGTCTTCCGCGATCTCGTCCAACGCGAAACCACCATGCCCCGCTGGCGCGAACTGCTTGGCATGCTGCGCCGCCTCGAAGCCCGTGGCATCGTACGCGGCGGCCGATTCGTCTCCGGCTTCCAGGGCGAGCAGTTCGCCTTGCCACAAGCCGTCGAATCTCTGCGCGAATCCCGCAAACAGGAAATAGACACCACCACGGTGACAATTGCCGCTGCCGACCCCGCCAACTTAGTTGGCATCATCGTCCCCGGCGACCGCCCCGCCGCCACCGCCGGCCGTACCGTGCAGTTCCGCGGAGGCCATTTCCTGCCTGAAATCACCGCCTCGCCAGAGCAGATCACCGTCCCACCAGCCGGAACCACGCTTCCGCTCGCCGTCCTCACGGCAACCGAAGCACCTGCGCAGCTATCCCTCGGTCATGACTGACAAGACGGAACAACTCACGCCGCGACCCACACCGCGGGAAGGCGAAGACTTCTACTGGGAAGGCCGCTACATGGTCTTTACGGAAGCCTGGCATCTCAAGCGAGGCTACTGCTGCGGCTCCGCCTGCCGCCACTGTCCGTATGGCCACGAAAACGTGCCGCAGAAAGCAACTTCCGCTAAGTAAGCCTCGGCATCTGCGGCAGCCCGCCGAAGAACCACCGCGCAGCATTCAACCGGAAGACCGCATCCCGCTCCGCTTCCGGCAAATCCCGCGTCAGCTCTTCATATGAGTCATACGGATTCGCAACGCTGCGTGCCAGCTGCGAAATAGGACGATGATTTCCAAACATCACCCGCTCCGTCCCGAACAGCTCAAACACTGCATCGACCCACGGCTGCGCCTGCGATACCTGCCAGCCCATCCCAAAGACACACTCCACCGCCGAGACAGTCGCGCGTACGTTCTCGCATGCGGAGATCGCGGCCATGCTCTGCCGCCACCGCACAAATTCCTCTCCATCCACCGCAATGGGCCATCCCATCACCGCAATCGTGAACCCGATCTCCGGATTCTCCTCGACCACTCGCAGCAGGTCCGGCAGTTGCGAAGAGAATACCTCCAGCGAGCACTGGAAGCGGAATCGCTTCAGCAAGCCCAGGGCCCGCCGCCATCGCGCATCACGGAGCAGGTCCGGCCGCTTCGCAAACCGCCGCAGCGGATCGCCCCCGTCCCAGCCCAAATGTTCACGCACCACGGCGACATTCGCACACCGCGCATAACTCTCAAGCGTCGTCTCCAGGTCCGGCGCGAGGAAATCCACCGGCCCTACAATCGCCATCGGAACTCGCAGACCCTTGGCCAGCCGCTGCGCCCATTCAACTTCGCGCAGCGGATCGGCGGCTAGGAACTCGTGCCACACAATGCCGTCGATCTCCACGCTGCTCATGTCGGCAACGTAATCGTCAAAGAGATACCGCCGAGGCAACGTCGAATAATCTCCAATCAACGCCTCAAACATTGCATCCACGCGCTCCAGATGCTCATACCGGTTCGCAAGGCCGTCATAAAGATGCATATGCGCATCCACAACGCGGCGTCTTCCGGATGCATGCATGAATCCTTATACCTCCATTCAGCCGACGGCTCTCCTGGTGAAAGAAGAGCCCGGTCAAGCAGTGGCTACGCCGAAACCGGATATCCTCCGAGCGTAAGCCACGCCATGAAGAAAGGGGATTACAATCCAGAACGCCGATATGAACGACTACATCCTGCCGCATCATTGACTGGTGAGAAGCAGCGGCTCGAATTAATGGCGCAGCTGCTCGACCCGCTCCACCGCCGGCACATTGAGCAACTCGGCCTTCAACCAGGGTGGCGCTGCCTTGAGGTTGGGTGTGGCATTGGATCGATATCGCAGTGGCTGGCCAGTCGCGTCGCGCCCAGCGGGCACGTCGTTGCCAGCGACCTCGACCTGCGTTATATCGTTAACCTCCACGTGCCCAACCTCGAAGTCCGCCAGATCAACATCCTCGAAGGCCCGGTCGAAGAAGGCGCTTACGATCTGGTGACCGCCCGCGCTGTGCTCCATCACATTGCGTCTCCGGAGCGCGCGGTCGAGCGCATGCTGGCGGCCCTCAAGCCGGGCGGTGTGTTTCTCTCCATCGAGCCCGACATGCTTCCCGCTACCGCTTCCGCTCCTGAGTCGATACACGCCTTCTGGCAAGGTTGGCTCGAATGGTCCTCCTCGGTTGGCATCGACTACTTCATCGGACGCAAGCTGCCGTCGCTCCTGGCTGGTTTGAACTTAGAAGCCGTGGCTGCCGAAGGCCATACCGCTCTGTACAACGGCGGCTCGCCCTGGGCGATCTACTGGCTCGAAACGTTGCAGGAACTGCGGCAAAGATTGATAGAGTCCGGACATGTCAGCGCGCAATGCATATCGGATTTTGACAAGCTCTACTCTGATCCCCGTTTCTGGACCAGCACCATCACCTTCATCGCCTCCTCAGGCCACAAAGCATAATTCGGATGAACAACAGAAAATCGTCTACAAAATCGTCACATCGGCACGGCACCATTCCCAAATTGGCTGGCCATCCAAAAACCTGCCACTTTTACCCAGCAAGATCGCTACACTAGAAATAGGGTGAATCTCGCCGCCACCAAAGCAGGTTTCCACCTCCTGATGTCGGGACACAGCGTGCCGCGACACCCATGCCCGGCCGGAGCCGAGTGAATGTAAGTCCTTTATTTGGATATCTTTATGGGTTAAGTTCTTTAGATACCAGACTTAGTCATCGAGAGATCGCCTAACTCGCAGCAAACAAATAACTTACATGTCAGAACATCAGAGGGGTGGGGAGGGGGTACTCCTACCGCACCAGTACGCCCGTCCGCGGAAAGCTGAACGCACCCGCGCGGTCATCGATCACGTTCACCTGGCACGTATACTGCCCCGGCTTCAAGTCCTTCAGCGGCACATCGAACTGGAAAGCGATCGTGTTGCGCGAAGCGTCGGTCAGCTTCGTCGCCTCCACCAGCGGCGTCTCGAAGACCTTGGTCGAGCCGGAGAGGAACTCGATCGAAGTCAGCAGCCGCGGCGATTGCGCCTTCGCATCCCTCGTTTTTGCATTTGAACCATACACCTCGTAGAGCAGGTAAAGGTGTCCGTCCTGCCGGAAGACGTGCGCCACATTCGGCACCCATAGCTGCCCGTCCTGCACCAGCGGATTCGCCTGCTTGCTCTTCGGCGCCGGCTGCCGCTGGCTCGCCAACAGCACGGACGACACTTTCATCGGCGCCTTCGTCAGGTCCGGCACATTGAGGTCCGTCTCAAACGACCCCATGTGCCCGGTCTCGTTCTCGCGCACCACAAATTTCACGTGATACTTGCCCGGGGGCAGCGTAAAGCTCGTCGTGTACTGCACATTCTTGTGTGACACCTGCTGCTGCTGGTCGATCGCCAGCTTCACCGTCTGCCGCACCTCGCCCTCAGCGCGGCCGGCCATGTCCTTCACCTCACCGATAATGTCAATCGTCGCCTTGTCCCGGTCGCCGCCCTTCACAAACGGGATCTGCGAGCCGGGCACGATCAGCGACACCGGAATGTAATAGCGATCCGGCGCCAGTTCGAAGTAGTACGCCGCCATGTACACCGGCACATCGGTCGCCGGAAGATCACTCGCGAGTTGCTCGGTCAACTGTCGCTCGCGGTCCTCGTGATTGGAGTGCTGGTAATCCGCCGGAGCGTAGTACCCCGGCCGGTATTCTAGCTTCTCATCCGGCCGGTTCAATTTGATCTGCAATTTCCGATAGCGTCCATCGCGTGCCGGATTCGTAGAGCGGAAGCCGATCACGTAATACTCCGCCGTATCGTTCTCCATTGCCTGAAAGGCCGGCGCGAAGTCGTTCGAGTCGCCGTAGAATTTGCCGCCCGTATCCGCCGCCAGCGTGGAGAGGACCTCCTGCGAGTTGAAGTTCGCATCCAAATTATTCTGATAGGCCTGCCCGTTGTACGCGCTCGCCCCGCGGATCGAGCCCGTCGACGCATCGCCGAGCGGCGAGATCGCCTGCAGCCCGCACATGTCCGCGCTATAGATCGAAAGGTTCGCTCGCACCGCTGCGTTGGTGGCCGAGCGCAGAGACGCCTGGTTCTCGATGCCGTCGCGCTGGATGCCGCCCGAGAAGTAGAGCAGCGACTTCTTCTGGTTGATGTACGCCAGCGACTTCGAGATCTGCGCAATTGCGTAGAGCTGGCGATCGGTGTTGATGTCGTTGTACTCGCTCTCGTCGGGCGTGAAGCTGCTCGCGTCCTCGGTTTGATTGGTCGTCGAGGTTGCGCCGGGCTGATAGCCCGCCTGCTCCGTGCTGTCGTATCTCGACACCGCGGCCAGCAGCGCCTGCTTGTTCGCGGTAAAGTCCTGGTCCACGTTCAGCGCCGAGCCCAGCGACACTGCCGACACTAGGTCTGCCGGTTGCATCTGCCGGTTAATGTAGTTCTTCGCCGCCTCCACCGAGCGCGTCAGGTCGTCCGGCTGCATTGACGTGAGGTCGAAGAACAGCACCACCAGTCGGTGATTGCGCAACGCATCGCCCGTCACCACCCCCGTGCCCTTGCCCAGCACCAGTTGCCCTTCTTTGCCGCTCACCGTCGCCTCATTCAGGGGGGTGGCCTGGTCGATGCTCTGAAAATCAAATGTCTCAACCTTCTGCGGCTTCCCGTTCTCGAGCACCGTGAAGTCCTTCGCCGTGAGCCCCTTCACCACTGCGCCCGTGCGCTTGTCGCGCACCACTACGTTGGTCAACACCAGATCGCTCTGCACCTTCAACACGTAACTGGCGCTGTTTGGATTGGCATTGTTCGAATTGGTATTGTTCGCCGCCGGCTGCTGCTGCGCGTACAGCAGCGGCAGTGCGAGCGCAAGACACGCAAGTATGAGTGGTGTGCGCATCAGTAACGGAACCTCGCCGTCAGCACGAAGGTGCGCATCGGCGCCGCCGACGTCACCTGTCCATAGGTGTTCGAGCCAAGACTCGTATCCACGCCCGAGTATTGCACCGTGTTGAGAATATTGTCGGCAGTCCCGCGCAGCTCAAGATTGCGCATCTCGCCCAGCCGGATGGTCTTCGATAGCGACGCGTCAAACGTCAGCGTCCCCGGCCCGGGAATCGAGTAGCGCGACGCCGTCCCATACACCTGGCCGGGCGCAAAGTCGCTGCTGAATGCCGCAGTGTTGAACCACCGGTCCAGCGTCCCGCCGCCGGCAGTCAGGGACACCCCCGGCACTCGGTTCGGTCGCAAAGACCCCGTGCTCCCGCGAGCCACGTCCGCGCTGTTGGCGACAAAGCGCGGCGTCAGCGGTTCGCCTGTGGCAAACGCAAACGTGCCTGAGAACGATACATTTGCCAGCCCATGCGACAGCCAGTTGCCGCCGGTCAGGAAGTGCGCATCCGGCCCGAAGGGAAACTCATACACGAAGTCGCCCTTCAGGTTGTGGCGGATATCGAAGGACGAATTCGACTCTTCCGCCAGAATGTTCTGCCAGTTCTGCGCCACCACAGCGGTGGTGCCGCCGTTGCCGCCGATCGCGCTGGCATCGTCGATCGCGTGCGAATAGGTATACGTAGCTCCCACGGCAATGCCGCCCTGCATACGTCTCCGCAGCCGCACCGTGCCGGCGTTGTAGTTCGAGAAGCCAATCGAGTCCGAGTAGTTGTAGTACACGCCGCTCAGCGAGGAGTTCGCATTGCGTCCCGGCGCAGTCAGCACATCCAGCCGCGTGCCCTTGGCGCCGTTCCAGCCCACGTTCAGCACAATGCCCGCAGGCAGGGTGCGCTGGATATCCAGGTTCCACACCTGGACATAGGGCAGCCGGTAGTTCTTGTTTACCGAGTAGTTGCCCGCCGCCTGCGGCGCAAGGAAGCCATTCGCCAGCGTGATATTCGCGCCTGTTGTTGCCTGGTTGGTCTGCACATCTGCGAACGGCGGCTGGAAGGCGAGGTTCTGAATGAAACTGATGTATTGCCCATTGGCAAAGTTCACGCCATAGCCGCCACGTACTACCGTGTTGCGAAATGCCTTCCAGGCAAAGCCAATCCGCGGAGAAAAGTCATCGCGCTCCGGGTAGATCAGCGTCTTCG
>JAUTWX010000007.1 GCA_030838385.1 Acidobacteriaceae bacterium | reverse complement strand
ATTTACGCGTAAGTCCAATGGCTGGACATATTTAGCCCTCGGAAGGCCGCCTATACTCATGATTCAACGGCAGTTACAGATGGCCCGCCGGCACCGGGAGGGGGGAGGGGGCAGTCACGTTACCGGGCTCGCAGCCTCCGCAATCAGGGCCGCGACTCCCTCGCCAAAAACATCCGGCTCCGGCAGCAGACTCGCCACCAACCGGTTGTGCTCCGCAAATCCGAAGAAGCTTCCCGGATGCACCGCAACGCCACGATTCTCGATCAGCCGGATCGCCAGCGCCTCTCCACTTGCGAAGGTCGGCGTGCGCAGCGTCGCATACCAGCCACCCTCGCAGGCGAGTCGCGCTATCGCGTGGTCTTGCGCGATCGCTCGATCGAGCGCTGACAGATTCCGTTCGACCCGCTCGCGTATCTGCCGCTGGATCGCGCCGCGTCCCGCCAGCCAGCCAGGAACAGCATGCTGCACCGGAGTATTCATCGAGAGGAACGTATCCGCGATGATTTCGAGCCGCCGCATCGCCTCGTTCCGCACATCCTCCGGACCGAGGCAGACGATCCACGAAGCCTTCATCTGCGGCAGCGCCGCGATCTTGCTCAGCCCGCTCAGCACAAAGGTCAGCGCGGTCTGCTCACCTCGCGCAAAGCTGCCGTTCGCCTCTGCCGATGTCTGCCCAACAAACGGATAATCGAGAAAGACTTCGTCAACAATCAAAGCCAGCCCATGCTCGCGGCACAGCGCCGACAAGGCTGCGCGCTCATTCGGCGAAGTGTAGTGCCCGGTGGGATTGTTTGGATGCACCACGATGACCGCGCGAGTACGCTGCGTGATGCGCTCACGCAGCGCATGCAGGTCCAGACTCCAGCCGTGGTCGCCGCCCGGATCGTACAGCAGCCCATACGGCGCCAGCTTCACATCATCGATCGTCGCCAGTAGATCGAAGAGCGGATAACTCGGCTGCGCGATCAATACCTCGTCCCCCGCATCGCACAGCAACCGGAAGAGCCAGCTATAGCCCTCGCTGGTGCTGGTGGTGAGAAAGATCTGTTCGGCCTGAATCGACGCGCCGTGGTCAGCGTAGTAGCCACACACTGCATCGCGCGCATCGAGCATGCCGCGCGGATCAGGATCATAGGTGCGCGCGCTCTCTGCCGATAGCTCCGCCAGCAATTGCATGTCGTAGCCAAAACCGCACTGCGTCGGATTCGAAGCCGTGAGATCGAGAATGGGCAACCCGCTGCGCCGCCGCGCCTCGAGCGCACGCGACCACGCCGTTTCCTCGCTCGCCCACTCCGTTCTGGCTGCAAACCGCATCCTGCGCACCACGCTCCCGCAATTCATCTCCGCACTTCATAATAGAGAGGTGACGACTTCCACCTCTCCCGCCACCGCCACTGTGCCCCGCGCTGTCATCTTCGACTTCGGCCGCGTCCTCAGCATGCAACCCGATGCCGACTCCCACACCGCGCTCGTCTCCACCGCCGGTGTGCCCGACGAGGTCTTCGAAGAGCACTACTGGGCGCACCGCCACGCCTACGACGCCGGCGTGCTCAATGGCCAGACGTATTGGCAAAACGTCGCGAAGGGCGCCGGCTTCCCGCTCACCCCTGAGCGGCTCGCCGCCTTCCACCACCATGACTCGCTGATGTGGGCCAACCTGAATGCCCCCATGCTCGAATGGGCTTTCGCTCTGCAGAAGGCCGGCGTCAAGACGGCGATCCTCTCCAACATGGGCGACGTGAACCTCGCCTACATGCGCGAGCACTTCGACTGGCTCGCCGGGTTCACATATCTCACGTGGTCGTGTGAACTGCTCACTGCCAAGCCCGACCCCGCGATCTATCGTCACACGTTGGACAAGCTGGGCGTTGCCGCGAAGGAGGCGATCTTCGTCGACGACATCGCGGCCAACATCGCCGCCGCACGCGCGCTCGGCATCGACGGCATCCTCTTCACCACCGTCGAACAGCTACGAAGTGATCTCGAAGTTCGCGGTCTCGCCGGCAAATTGCCCTTGCCGGAAACGGACTAGCGCAAAAGCACAGACAGTGAAGCAGGGGAACGCAGGTGACGCCGTTCTCTCAAGGAACGGCTGCGCAGAACCGATGTCTCCACATACGTTATCTGTGCATTTGCTTTAAGTGCGCCGCGCAAAGATCAGCACATGAATGCCCCACACGTCGGTGCTATAAAGCGGATGAAATCCCGTATGGCGGAGCGCGCGATCCAGCGACGCCAGGTCGAAGACGTGATGATGCATGCAGCGCGTTTCGAGATTATGCAGGCATCGCTCCCGGAACTCTTCGGGTGATCCCGCGGGCTTGTCCATTTCAAGGTCGTGCAGCGCCAGAATCTCTTCGAGATGCGTCATGTCACTCTCGTCCGTGTTGGCGGCCAGGTCAGACTGCAGGTGCGCGAAGCTCGTCAGAGGCCGGCGATGATCGAACATATGCAACCGATTCGGCACTACCACCAGCGCATAACCGTTCGGCTGTAGCACTCGGTGAAACTCCTGAAGTGCGCGAAGCGGGTTCGCAACGTGCTCCAGAATGTGCGACGCCAGCAGGAAGTCATACGAGCCGTCCGCGATGGAGGCCAGATCGGTCGCGTTGTGGATGTACTGCAGACCCGGCTCGCGGTTGGGAAGGTAGCGAAAGGTCCGGCCCGCTTCGCCCTGCGACCAGGTAGTGCTGGTCGCGAAGTTGCAATTGTCCACGGACGCGGCGATGGCGTAGACCGGTGGGATAAAGCCGTTGGGAGTTGCCGGGGAAAACACAGCGCTGGGGCCCCCGATCTCCAGACCGCGTTTACCTTGCAGAGCCCGTTCGATCCGGCGGTAATTCCAAAGCCTTCGAATCCGCCTGTGGACCTTGGAAAAAATACCCGTCACCCGCGCAGTCTACCATCGGCCAGTGAGCTTCCAGCCGCTCTCCGGTCGCCCTCCAGGTCTATCTATCGGCACTGTGAAGCGCATCTCCTTGCACCGCCGCCCCTCTACGCGGCATCCTTCATGCAGCACAGAAAGGCTCCCAGCACGATGCCCCATCTTCCGTTCACCGATGTACCCGGCGCCATCGCCGAGATCCAGGCCGGCCGCATGATCGTGGTGGTGGATGATGAGGATCGCGAAAACGAAGGCGACCTGACGCTTGCTGCCGAGTTTGTCACTCCGGAAGCCATCAATTTCATGGCCCGCTACGGCCGCGGCCTCATCTGTCTCACCCTCACCGAAGAGCGCGCTGACTACCTGCGCCTGCCGCCCATGGCGCAGGAGAACACTTCACGCTTCGGCACTGCCTTTACCGAGAGCATCGAAGCCCGCGAGGGCGTCACCACCGGCATCTCCGCCGCCGACCGTGCCCACACCATCCGCGTCGCCATCGACCCCGCCAGCACCGCGGCCGACCTTGCCCGTCCCGGCCACGTCTTCCCCCTGCGCGCGCGCAAGGGCGGCGTGCTGGTGCGCGCCGGCCAGACCGAAGCTTCGGTCGACCTGGCGCGCATGGCTGGTCTCATCCCCGCAGGCGTCATTTGCGAGATCATGAACGACGACGGCACTATGGCGCGGGTCCCCGACCTCGAGCGCTTCTGCGCAACCCACGGCCTGAAGATGCTCACCGTCGCGGAGATGATCCGCTACCGTCTGCGCCACGAGCGCTACATCCATCGCGTCGCCCAGTCACCCATCCACACCCGCTACGGCGACTTCACCATGATCGCCTACGAGAGCGAGGTGAACGGCGGCGAGAGTCATTTGGCGCTAGTCCGCGGGCCTATCGGTGAGGAGATGGGCGATACTCCCACTCTCGTGCGCGTGCACTCGCACTGCCTGGCGGGCGATGTCTTCGGCGCCACCACCTGCGACTGCCGCGACCTGCTTGAGCACTCGCTCGAACGCATCGCTCAGGTTGGCCGCGGCGCGCTGATCTATCTGCACAACAACAGCCCCGGCTTTGAGCTGGATCGGCGCGAGGCTCCCCCGCGTATGTTGCTGCACCGCGAGACGCGCGCCAGAGAGATGCATCCGGATCCCGGTCATGAAGAGCGCCATCAACGTGTGCTACGCCAGGTCGGCATCGGTGGCCAGATTCTCGCCGATCTCAACATCCGCAAGATCCGCCTGCTCTCGAACACGCCAACCCATGTACCGGCGCTCGAAGGCTTCGATCTGGAGATCGTCGAGCAGGTGCCGATCCTCGATAGCGCACGAACCGCGCGGTAGTTCTGCAATGGCTGTCGTGATTAAAGTTCTCGGGCGTGGCGACGACCCCGTGCTCAGCCGCGTCCCATCCGGTGTGTTTGATAACCCCATCGATCCGGAGCTGACCGAGAATTTCTTGAAGTCCCCGGCATCACATCGCCGTCGCTATCGACCAAGGCTGGTTGTCGGCTTCGCATCCGGCGTGCACTACGTCCATCCAGACAAACCGCCACAGCTATGGATCAATGAGGTTGCTGTGGCTCCGGCCCACCGTCGCTGGGGTCTGTCGACGGCGGTGCTGCGCGCGCTGCTCGCCGTCGGACAACAGTACAACTGCACCGAAGCATGGGTGCTTACCGATCGCACCAACGTAGCCGCGATGGCGCTCTATGCATCCCTCGGAGGCATCCAGGGAGCAGACCGGCAAGGACCCAGCGATGCAACGCTCGGTTATAGCTTCACTCTGAACTGTGAGCCTGGGAAATGGCATTAGCGCCGACAATTCGCGTGCACGGGCCGTCCAAAAGCAGAAACGCCACCCCGAAGGATGGCGTCTTTGCAAACATGATAGAAGCTTACAGTGTGGACTCGATCTCGAAGCCCCAAGCCTCAAGCAACGCCTCCGGGATGTACTTGGAGTTCTTGTTGCGCCGCGCCCACTCCCGAAGACGGGTCGATCGCACGTACTGATCGGGGGTTAGCTTGAACTCCTTCACAACCTGCTCGAACGAGGTCACTGTGGGCACCACCGGACCGATTGGCTCCGGCTTGCCCCAATTTGGATTACCGCGACGCTTTGCCATGCGCTGTTTTCCTCAACGTGGAGAGTCATTCGGACCGGAACTCGACCATGCTCCTGGCCGAGGCACATACAGGGGCTGTGCCACTCACTCGATCCTCATTCATCTTACCCGACTTTTCGCTAAATATCAATGTCAGACAAGGACTTAGACCGTCCATCCGGTGCTTTGGTAACGCCATTTCGTGCGCCGAATGTCAACACCCAGAGAAGCATAGGAAGGACCCGCTTCTCTGTCCAACAAAAGGATAACCACTCCGTCAACAGTCCCCTGTTCGGCACATCGGACGCCCCAATCCCAAATTGGGCTACAACGGAAAACCGCTCGCCTACAACCTGGGTGCAATTCACCCTTCCCAGAGACTGGATGAACCTCACTAGATACCAGGAACCACGATAGATAACACCGGCCGACGGAGTTGCGATGGAGACCACCTACCGCTTTCGCTTTCTGATTTATCTCGCGGCATTCATGCTGGTTATGTCCGTCTGCTTCGTCTACGCGGAGCCCCTGCCCTCCCAGCAGCGATCTCCCTCCCATCTCCTGTTCCAGGTCGCTCCGCAGCATGCCGCCTTCCTCGTCGGCTCGGCCGATGAGCCCACCTTCGATTCCGCCGCTCTCCGCATCGCCACGCCCGTCATTTCGCCGGTTGTGCTGCAGCAATTAGAGGACGCCAGCCGTCCACACCACTGGTTTCTTCACCACGCCAAGCACGCGGGAGTACGCACTGCGCCGGCTGCTGCCCAGAGCCATTCCTCCCTCCTCGGTCTGGCCGTTGAATCGCCATCCTCTGCCATCACGGCCCGCTAAACTCCCCGATCCTCGCCCTAAAACTAGGTGAGACAGCACAACGCACTTCCTCTGCACAACCCCAGCGAGCCGCATCCCTTCTTACCGTGCAACGTCCGCGTTTCGCGTGAGCGCCATTCCAGAGCGCCCGGAGCCAGGAAACCGGAGCCAGAAAACAGGAGGATTGCAGCATGAGCGTGTTCAGATACTGGACGGTCTTTTCTATCGGAGTGGCTGCCGGAGCAGCGGTGGCTCTGGCCTACGCGCCGCGTACCGGCGATAAAACCCGCAAGCAGTGGAAGCGGAAGTTCGACGATACCAGCGACTATCTCAAAGATACCGCGGACGACTTCAGCAAGCACGCCACCAAGGCCTACTCGCGCGCCCGTGACGTGGCCGACGATGTCGCTTCGCAGGCAGACTCTATCGCCCGAAAGGTCTCGAAAACGGCCAACAAAGTCGCCGGCTCCTTCTGATTCTCCGGACAGGTTATCCGGTCAGGCTCGCAACCGGCGTCCAAAGGCGCCGTTTGCCTTTCCGCTCCATTGCCACCGGGACAAAGCCACGTCTCTGCGGAAATCCGCCGGCTCCTCCCGCGTACCAAACCTGGCCCGAATCTGCCCTTCGATAAAGCTATGGCCGTCCACTCCATTCCCGGCGCGAATCATCCCCAGGCACGTTACCGCAGCCAGGACAGTGCTTTCGTTGTGCTCGTCGACGGCGCCTTTGCCGACGCGGCGAAACGCAGCGGCCCGCACCTGCTGTGTCGCGCAGGCTGCGCACAGTGTTGCATTGGAGTGTTTGCCATCGGGCCTGCCGACGCTCTGCGACTGAAGCAGGGCCTCGCCGCACTGGCGCATGAAGATCCTGAGCGCGCCGCACGTGTGCGCGAGCGTGCGGCGGCCTCGTGGTCGCAGCTTGCGCCGGAGTTTCCTGGCGATCGAGCCACCGGCGCGTTGGAACTGGACGGCAGCGGCGATCCACTAGCTGACTTCGAGGACCGCTTCGAGCACTTCGCCAACCACGAGCCCTGCCCCGTCCTCGATTCGGAGAACGGCACCTGCGACCTCTATGCATCCCGGCCGCAAACCTGCCGCGTCTTCGGGCCGCCCATCGCGACCGGCGAAGGATACGGGGTCTGCGAGCTCTGCTTCCAGACCGCGACGCCCCAGGAGATCGCCCATGCAGCGATCACGCCTCCGTCCGAAGAGCTCGCCGGTGCTGTCGATGAGGCCGCCGTAATGGCCGGAGCAGCGCCCGGCGCCACCATCGTCGCCTTCGTTCTCCACGGCGGATAACCCAGCCTGGAGCTGAGCGATTTCCGCCTTGTCCGCCAGCCATGGAGGAATTACATGCTTCGCGCGGGTTGGAACCGGGAGGTGCTCCGGCTGGACTACTCGAAGTTTTTTCCGGCCGATGCGGTAAGAGACGCACAGCGGCAGTCAGGAAACGTGGGCGCTCGCCTCCGAATAACACGCATAGCCCCGGCCCAAATTTTGGGTACTTACTGCTCAACAGTAACCGTTTAGTCATTTAAAACATATCGGGGATTACCTACGCGAGGGAGCGGTGACTAAATGGGTACCAATGCATACTTGGCAAGTTCTTTTAAGTGGTTGTACTTTTGGGATCACCGCAACCTCTCTTATGTGCTGCGGACTCAAAGAGGCGAGTAAAAAGTGAAACTCGACGAGAGATCTATTTACCCGAATTTGAAGCTGACGATCTACAAAACAGGGATACGGCAGAACCGGCTTGCCAAGATGGTTGGTATTCACGAGGCCTATCTCAGCCGGATCGTAAACGGAAGCCGGGAACCCGGAGATGCGCTGCGGCAGGCAATTGCCACCGCACTTCAATCCGAGGTCGACTGGCTCTTCGAGCGGGAGAAGGTTGTAAGCTTCCCTGCGTTCATCCGCGAAGATCGCGCGGCTTCTTAACTTTGACGTACCCGAACCATTGCTGTTCTTTGGTCTCCTGTTGTGCGGCTGTTCTGTCCTGATTGTGGTCTCTGGGAAGGCAGCATGAGAGTCTCTACCCCTCTCCTGCTCGCAATCTGCACTTCTGTTGGACGGCTGTTCTGCCTTGGTTCTCCAGTTCTCTGCTTTAGTTCTCCGGATGGGGGCGCGTACGTTCGACTCGCGTCCCCTGGCGAACCCACCCCTGACCCGCCTTCCACACCCTGAAACTGAAATATGACTGCCTCTGTGCTCCGACGCCAAGGCGCCGCTTTGAATGCCGCAGAACAGTCCGAGGCGGCTTCGCTGCACTCTGGACGATCCACACTTTCCCGCTCGGGGGATGCGTCCGGCAACGCTTCGGGCCTGCTCCAGCATCTGCCTTAAGAAGCCATCTCGGTTTTCGGGAGACGGCGGGTACGCTGCCGTGACGAACGGTTGAGCAGATACGCCCCTGCAAGTCACAGGAGACTCTACGGCCACTATGAAATGCCTCGCTGAAACGACACTGCGTCCCTCTGGGAGTAGTCACCAGGCCGCGCGTGAATTGAAAGAAATGGCCCCGAACCTGCTGCTATCGACCCCGTCTCTATGCTGGCGATCCGGCTGCGGCCGGCTACCATAGCAGTTAATGCGCGGTTAATAATTCTTTTAGAAACTCTGAATAGGCATTTCCGCTATCCCGTCATTCCGGGGAAGAACCCTCGAGTCTCCAGCGACCGCCACAGACTGGCCGCTCAAAAAACTGAATGTGGACATCCAAGGACTATGCTGCCCATCCTCCTCATCTCGGCCCTGGTTATTGCACTGATTGCTATCTGGAGAGCCGGTCCGGAGCGCGCGGTGCTTGCCGTGGTGCTGCCGGTGATGATGCTTTGGCCGTACGGCACAGGATGGAAGTTCAAGGGTGTCGAGCTCGACATCATGGATGCGGTCGCGCTGCCGGTCGCCGTGGCGCTGGTCTTCAAGTACGCGCGGCGGTGGCGATACAGCATCGCAGACCTGCTGGTCTTCTTCTATTGCTTCAGCACCCTGCTCTCGAACTGGAACGCGGGCGGTCAGTCCGCAGGGCTTGCCCTGGGGACGGCGATGGCCTTCTCCTGTTTCCCGCCATACATCATCGGCCGCGTTGCGGTGGAGCGGCCCGGCTTGCGCGTAGCGCTGGTGAAACGGTATGCCTTCCTGGCTTTCGTGATCTCCATTCTGTCGCTCTATGAGTACCGCATGGAGTGGAACTTCTTCCGCGTCTGGTCGGACAAACTCTTCCACAACACCAGCCACCTGATCCTGCAACTGCGCTGGGGATATGGCCGTATCGCCGGTCCCTACGGACATGCCATTTTGGCCGGCTGTATCCTGCTCAGCGCCCTGCTCTTCGCCATCTGGCTCGCCACCGAAGGCCTGTGGGGCAAGAAGTTCCGCAACCTGGCTTTCCTGCCTGGCCGGAAATCGATGTACATCGTGCTCGGGCTGATGGCGGGCGTATGGATGACGCAATCGCGCGGCCCGTGGATGAGCGGCGCATTCGGCATCCTGCTCATTCTCGCAGCCCGCGCCCGCAACCAGAAGCGCGCGCTCCGCAACGTGATCATCGCCAGCGTGCTGCTGATGACCGTCTTCTATACCCTCCTCAACCGCTATACCAACATCAACCGGTCTCCATCGAACATCGATCAGGAGAACGCGCAATACCGCCGCATGCTGGTGATCAACTACATGCCGGAAGTGAAACGCGGCGGCATGCTCGGCTACGGTCTTCACTTCCACACGGTCGATGGACAGGTTTCGATCGACAACGAGTATCTCAACCTGGCCCTGACCCAGGGCTATCTCGGACTGGGCATCTTCACGCTCCTGATTCTCATCACCGGCGGGCGTCTGGTGCGTACGATTGCGACCTCCCGCGACCGCACGGAGACCTCCTTCGCTCTCTGCCTGCTCGCGGTCTTTGTCACCATCGTGCTCAGTATTGCCACGGTCTATCTCGGCTTCCAGACCTTCACTCTCTTTTTCCTGATCACCGGCTGGGCCCAGGAACTGCAGCCGGCGAGAGCCCTAGCCACAGCGAGCGAACCCGCGGTCGCATATGGGCCCGTCCGCTTCGCATTCCGCCGGGTCTGGAGTTAAATCATGATGCTGTTCCGTCTGGCTGCCTCATTTCTCAGCACGGATTCCGCCACTCTGCTGCGCACTGCCTCCTGCGTGCTGGCAGCGGCAACCGCTCCGCTGGCCATCGAATTGCTCGCCCTGACGGCGGGTTCCCTGTTGCCCGAACGCCGCCGCCAGAAACACATCCATCCGGTCGTGCCGATCGCGCCGCAGCGCCTCACCGTGGTGGTCCCCGCGCACAATGAAGAACTCCTGCTAAGCCGCTGCGTAGCCAGCCTGCTCGTCGATCAGCCGCCGACGAGCTCCGTCCTGGTGGTCGCACACAACTGCACTGACAAGACCGTGCGGGTCGCGGTCGAGTCCGGCGCAGAGGTGCTGGTGCTCCGTGACGATGGCCGCCAGGGTAAGGGTGCTGCGCTGCGCGCCGGCTTCAGGCATGCCGTTGCACAGGGCGCCAAGGTGCTCGCGGTCGTGGACGCCGACTCTGTAGTCGCGCCAGGCTTCTCCGCTGCCATCGCCGAAGCCCTGGCGAATGGCGCAGAGGCCTTCCAGGCGCGGTATGTTGCCATGGGTGGGAGCCAGGCTAACGTACGACTGACAGCGCTCGGTTTTCTCGGCTTCAACGTGATCCGCCCGCGTGGCCGCGCGCGCCTGGGCATGTCGGCGGGCATCTTCGGCAATGGCTTTGGCCTTCACAGCTCGGCGCTGGAACGGGTTCCCTATGAGGCCAATTCGGTAGTCGAGGATCTTGAGTATCATCTCCGCCTGGTAGACGCCGGCATCCGTGTTGCGTTCCTGCAAAATGCGACCGTATCGAGCGAGATGCCGCAGAACTCGGCTGCTGCGTCTTCGCAGCGTGCCCGCTGGGAGGGCGGCCGCCTGCGCATGGCCCGCGTCTGGCTGCCCCGCCTCCTGCGGCGCGCGATGGCCCGCCGGATGATCCTGCTGGAGCCGGCGCTCGAGCTGGCCTGTCTACCGCTGGCCAGCGAGGTGCTGCTGCTCACAGTGTGTCTGTCGCTGCCGGTTCCCTGGCTTCGCATTTATGCAATTTCCGCGTTCGCTGTCATCCTGGCGCACGTGGCCGCGGCTGCCGCAGAGAGCGACGGCGGCTGGTGGGATGGTGTGCGCGCATTGCTCTCGGTGCCGCGCTACCTCGTCTGGAAGCTGCGCATGCTGCCGCGCACTCTGGCATCGTCGAGTCGCAATGCAGCATGGGTGCGAACAGCGCGCGAAGCAGGCCCGTCCACTCCCGCTACCATCACCCCCATCGACCGCAACCAGCGGCCGGCCAACGGTGTCCCGGTCAGAGGCCGGTTCGTCGCCGGATCGAACAAGGGACGCCGATGATGAGACGCCGTGTCATCCATTCCGCCGTCTACCGAGTGCCTGGGCCGATGCGCGTCTTTTCAAAGCGCATTCACAGCGTTCCTGCAATATCAGGAGTTCCAACCTTATGCGCCTGACCACCTCCGCTTCACACACGCCGACTCGGCTGGGCCCCATCCTGTTGCTGGGCTCGCTGCTGCCGTTTGCGGCGGTGGCCCAGACCGCGCCAATCCGGACCACGCCAGTCCAGGCGGCGACAAACGCTCTCGGCTCCCAGAACGCCGCTCAGAACACAGGCCAGACCGCGCCAACGCTTCATCCCAACCCGGTGAACCAGCTCAAGTCCATGGAGCCGGCGGCCAACGAGGAATATCAGCTCGGCGGCGGCGATGACATCACGCTCGAATTTGCCGGACGCCCGGATATCTCGGGCAAGCACACCATCGGGCCCGACGGACGGATCACGCTACCCATGGCGGGCGCAATCACTCTCGCCGGCTTGACTCGGGAGCAGGCAGCTCAAGCAATCGATCAGGCGATGTCGAAGTACTACACCAACATCTCCTGCATCGTCGGCGTAGATAAGTACGGATCCAACCGCGTGCTGGTCACCGGATACGTCGAGCATCCCGGCATCATGTACTTCGATCAGACGCCGACGCTGCTGGAAGCCATCACCCGCGCCGGCCTGTTGCAGCCCACCGGCGCCGGCCACACGATCGACGATCCTATCCCGGAGCGCGTGGCCATCTATCGCGGCAACGACGAAGCCATCTGGGTGGATGTCAAGGGCCTGCTGGGCCAAGGCAGCGCGATGGCCGACATGCGGCTCCGCCGCAACGACACCATCTTCGTGCCCAACGATCAGGATCGCTTCGTCTCCGTGCTGGGTGAGGTCAACCATCCCGGCGCCATCCAGTTGAAACACAACTCCACCCTCCCCTCCATGATCGCGGAAGCCGGCGGCATCACGGAGAAGGCGGGCAACAATCCGCAGATCATGATCATCGATCCCACGACCGGCACCAAGCGGCCGATTCGCTATCAGAGTCTGCTCACCCCCACCGGCGCTCTGGAGGTCACGCTGAAGCCCGGTGAAGTCGTCTACGTCTCCCGTGGCGGCATGGCCAAGACCGGTTATGTACTGCAGCAGTTGAGTCCGCTCACTACGGCCCTTACCTTCGGCGCGGCATTTCATTAGACCGCGAGCGAGGACCAGGAGAGAACAGAGTAGCTGCCATGACAACTGACCGAGCCACCCCCGAGACCGCTCTTGCTACGGTTGTGTTTCCGACCCGGCCATCGCTGCCCCCGCCTGAGCAGGAGCAGCGCAAGCGGCCGCTGGATATACCGAACAGCGTGCGCCGTCACCGCACCATCGTCACCTGGATCACGCTGCTCGCGCTGCTGGCGACGGGCACGTTTGTCGTCCTGCACGCCGGCACCACATATACCGCGACCAGTTACGTATACGTATCGCCGACCTTCCCGTCGACCCTATCTTCGGACCAGAACCATGAGCAGGATCGCCCCTATGAGGAGTACATCGCCGACGAGGCCCAGACCGTCACCCGCTACGACATCCTCGCGACAGCGCTCGAGAAGCTCGCCCCGGGAACCTGGCAGGAGCCGGGTGAGAGCATCGGCTCGGCTGTGAACCGGCTGCAGCATGCCATCGAGGCCGATCGCGTGGGCACCACATTCCAGATCACCATCGCGCTGACCATGAACGATCCCCAGAAGGCGGCCTCGGTCGTCAACGCGGTGACCGATGCCTTCGTCGCCAAGGCGCACAGCGAGGAGTTCTACGGGCGCGACCAGCGCCTGACCACGCTGCGTGAGGAGCGCGACAAGCTGCAAACGCAGCTCGACCAGCGCCTGGCCGAGCAGGCCAAGCTGATGAACGAGCTGGGCGTGGCCCAGGTGAGCGCGCAGGACAACCTCGACAACACTTACGACGCGAATGTGAAGCACCTGAACGACCTCCTGGCGCAGGCCAAGGAGCAGCGCATGGGCGCTGAGGCGCAGTTGAATGCCTATCGCGGCAGTGCGCTGAATGCGGTCGCAACCGATTCCGCGACCACCGACGTCGGCCTCTCCACGCTGCGCCAGAACCTCGAAGTACGGCGCGCGCAACTGATGACCGCGATGAACGGCCTCACCCCGACCAATCCGCTCTATCTACAGAACCAGGCGGAGATCGCCGACATCGACAAGCAGCTCAATGAGAGCCTGTCGACGGTGGAAGGCAAGATTGCCGATCGCAAGCGGCTGCAGTACCAGGCCGAGGTGAACCGCACCCGCTCGGTGGAGCAGCAGATCGAGGGCCAGTTGCTCGCACAGACCCATATGGCAACCACGGCAGCGCCAAAGTTCCAGCAGGCCAAAGAAGTTAGTAAGGACATTCAGCGGCTGCAGGACAGCTACTCCGCGGTGGCTTCGCGCATCCGTGATCTGGAGCTCGAAAGCAGTTCCCCCGGCACCATTCACCTGTCGTCGCCGGCCATGGTGCCGCTCACGCCGGGGAAGAACCGTACCATCCTCTACGCACTTGGCGCGCTGATCGTCTCGCTGCTGGCTGGCATCGCGGCCGCACTGCTTGCCGATGCGATCGATCCGTACGTCTACACCTCGCGGGATGTCGAGCAGGTGATCGGATTTCCGCCCATCGGGGTGCTGCTCGATCATGACGACTTCTCCAGCGAGGCCAGCGGTCAGTATCTGTTACGTTTAGCCGGCGGGATCCAGCACGCCGGCAATACGGCCGGTGCGCGCACCTTCCTGTTCACGGCCACCGCCTCGGAAAGCGGTACTACGACGGTCGTCGAAAAGTTGGGCCGCCAATTGCGCAATCTGGGCCTGAACATACTCACAGTTGCCGCGACCAACATCGACGGCAAGATCGCATACGTACGTAACGAGGGGCCGATCACTTCCTCCGAGCCCGGGGCGACGCGTTACTCCGACAAGCTGCGACGTGCCGGCGGCGATCTCTCCGTTCATACGAACGGCTCAGCCGCTGGCAATCCGATCTACAGCGGCACCTTCGTCTCGCAAATCCTCAACGAGGTGAAGGGCGACTACGACGTGGTGCTCATCGATGCCTCTCCCATTCTGATCTCGGCTGACACCGAGTACCTGGCCCGCGTCGCCGACGGCACGGTGCTGATCGTGCAGTCCGGCCGCACCACGCGTGCGCAGTTGAACCGCGCCGCGAACCTGCTAGAGCGGCTGGATGTGCCAGGCGTCGCCGTCACGCTGAACCGGGTCAGCCGCGATCGCGTCGATCCGGCGCTGGTGCGCGATGTCGAGGAGTTCCAGCGGCAACTGAAGAAGCAGCGCGGCACCACGCTGGTGGCGTCAGCCTCGCAGCGTGCCGAGCGGAGCGTGCGCGCTTAGGAGGCGCGCAACGGCGGCAGGACGGAGACGGCTTGCGTTCGAATCGCGATAAATGGGATGTGGCCCGCTGCGATTCCCCGTTGTCTCTCGCGAGCACTTTGTAGCAGCCGCTGTAGCAGAGCAGGAGAGGTCCCAATGGCAACCGACGAGACCGAGCGCGAAGTGGAGGTGCTGGAGATCTTTCGTCAGCTTCTGGGCGCGCCTCAGCTCGGACCGGAACAGAACTTCTTCGATTCCGGTGGCAGCTCGCTGCTGGCAGCGCGGCTGGCCGCCCGCCTGCGTTCCTCCGGAGTGCTCGACGTACCCACCTCCGCTGTTTTTGCCGCGCCCACCGCGCGAGCACTGACGCGCTACGCGTCGTCATCCGCACAGTCGCGCTATGCCGCGTCACCGGTTTCGAAGGACACCGCTGCGTCGCCTGCGGCCTCCGCGTCTTCGCCCCCCACTGCCGCCGAGCGCGGCGCCCACCAGCGGGCTGCCTTTGCGCGTCTGCGGCCCACCAACTCTTCCGCCGATGAGGAAGCGCGATGAGCGATGCATCACGCCCGGCAGCGGAGCACGCAGCGACGGGACCGGCGATTGCCATCATCGCCATGGCGGGCCGCTTTCCCGGCGCGGCAACACCCGAAGCGCTGTGGGAGAATCTGCTGGCGAACAAGCAGGCCATCCGCCGCTTTGCTCCGGAAGAACTGGAAGTCTCTCCGGGTATCGCGGCGCAGCCCGGCTACGTCCCGGCGCGGTCCGTGCTCGAAGACGTAGACCTCTTCGACGCCGCGCTCTTCCACATCTATCCCCGTGAAGCCGAGCAGATGGACCCGCAGCACCGCCTCTTTCTTGAGATCTGCTGGGAGGCGCTGGAGCGCGCGGGCCACGATCCCCAGCGCAGCGCGGCATCCATTGGCATCTTCGCCGGATCGGCGCTGAACACCTATCTGCTGCACAACCTCGCCCATGATCGCGGTTTCCTCGAGCGCTTCACTGCCGACTACCAGGCCGGCTCCTACGTGACCATGATGGGCAACGACAAGGATTTTCTGCCCACGCGCGTCAGTTGGAAGCTCAACCTGCGCGGCCCCAGTGTCGCGGTGCAGTCGGCCTGCTCTACGTCGCTGGTCGCGGTGTGCCAGGCCTGCCAGAGCCTGCTCACCTATGGCTGCGACATGGCGCTCGCCGGCGGGGTCTCGATCACGTTTCCGCAGCACCGCGGCTATCTGCCGGAGGAGGGCGGCATCGTCTCGCTCGATGGCGTCGTGCGGCCCTTCGATCATCGCGCGCAGGGCACCGTCTTCGGCGCGGGTGCGGGTGTGGTGGTGCTCAAGCGCCTCGAAGATGCCGAGGCTGACGGCGACACCATTCTTGCCGTCATCCGCGGCTTTGCCACCAACAACGATGGCTCGGCGAAGAGCGCTTACACCGCCCCCAGCGTGCAGGGGCAGACGGATGTCATCGTCGCTGCACAGGAGATGGCTGGCGTCGCGCCCGAGACCATCACTTACATCGAGGCCCACGGCACCGGCACACCGCTCGGCGATCCGATCGAGATGGCCGGCCTCGACCGCGCCTATCGCACGCGCCTGTCAGCGAACAACCGTCCCACGGTCCATGTCGGCACGGTCAAGGGTCATCTCGGCCATCTCGATGTCGCCAGCGGCATCGCCGGCTTGATCAAGACGGTGCTGCAGATCCAGCACCGGCAGATCACGGGGCTCGCGCAATTCGAAGCGCTCAACCCGGAGATCGTTCGCCAGCTCAGCGACAGCCCTGTCGATTACAGCTTCTCTGCGGAGCCCACCGCATGGAACTCAGGCAACGGCATCCCACTTCGCGCCGGGGTCAGCGCCTTCGGGGTGGGCGGTACCAATGCTCATGTTGTGGTTGAGGAATACGCGGCACACGCCAAGATATCAAGTAGTTCGCCGGATACGGATCCACAGATTTTGCTGCTCTCCGTCCGTACAACGGCAGCTCTCGGACAGTCGCGCGGGCACCTGGCCGATTTTCTCGAAGCCAATCCCGACACCGATTTTGCCGACGTTGCCTTTACCCTCGTCGAGGGCCGCGCTCGCCTACCCATCCGCGATGCCGTCGTCGCTCGCGGCCCCGCAGCGGCTATCGCAGCATTACGCGCCAACCGGCCCGCACCCATAAGTGCGCTCGCCACTCCACGCGTGATCTTTGTCTTTCCCGGCCAGGGCATCCAGCGCGTCGGCATGTGCCGCGATCTTTATGACAACGAGCCGGTCTTTCGCCGCGAGCTCGATTTGTGCAGCAACATCCTTACGCCGCTGCTTGGCGAAAGCCTTCTTGCAGCGCTGTACCCAGAGGATGGCGCTAATGGAAGAGAGCGCCGTGATTCGAACGGCGCGGCGAACAACGTCAGCGGGTTGGGCCATTTAGATCAGACGAGGCTGGCCCAGCCAGCCAGCTTTGCCGTCTGCTATGCGCTGGCGCGGTTGTGGGAGTCGTGGGGCATTATGCCCGCCATGGTCGTCGGTCACAGCATCGGTGAATTCGTCGCAGCCACCGTTGGCGGTTCGCTCTCCCTCGAAGACGCACTCGCTCTGATCGCTGCACGCGGCCGCCTGATGCAACAGCAGCCCACTGGCGCGATGCTCGCCGTCCGCACCTCTGAAGAGCGCATCAACGCGCTTCTTCCCGCGACGCTCGACCTCGCTGCGATCAACGGGCCGCAGTCGATCACCGTCTCCGGGCCCGCTGCTGAGATCGATGCCTTCGCCGAAGCGCTCGCCACGCGGGGCATTGCAGCGAAACGGCTCGTCACGTCGCATGGCTTCCACAGCCGCGCCATGGATCCTGTTGCCGGCGGATTGCGTGCCGCACTGCGCTCGCTCGTACCCACGCCGCCGCGGCTGCCCTGGATATCGAGCTTCACCGGCAAGCCCGTCACTGCAGAAACTCTCTCCGCGTGGTACTGGCCACGCCAGGCACGGGAGCCGGTGCGCTTCGCCGAAGCCGTCCGCACCGCGCACGCCAGCCTCGCCGGCGACGCCATCTTCCTCGAAGTCGGGCCATCTCCGAACCTGCATGCCGCCATCCGCCAGACACTGGCCGGTAGCCTCGACGCCGGACGCGTGGTCGCCAGCCTGGAACCGGCGGCCACATCTCCGAACAATGACGCAAATGACACCGACGCTATTACAGAAGAGCCGGGCAAGAACGGTATCCTGCCCGCACTCGCGCAGCTCGTCGCCTTCGGCGTGGAACCGCAGTGGCAGAGATTTTGGAATCACCGGCAGCCAAAGCGCGTTCTGCTGCCCACCTATCCTTTTGAGCGCAAGCGCTATTGGGTCGATCCGCCAGCGGCGGTCGCACGACCTTTCGACGCGCCAGCGGCAGTCGCAAAACCCGCCGATCTCAAGGACGCGCTCTCCGCGGCAACCGCACACTCCGGCACGGTAGTCTCAGCTTCGCCCGGGCCCCAAGGAACCGATATGGCACGAAATTCCCCAACGTCCCCAGTCCACAACGCTGACGCAGGCGCCGGTAGCACTGACGCAATTCTGGACGAGTTGAAGGCGATGGTCGCTGACCTATCCGACCTCGACCTCGCCGCCGTTCCCGCTACCACCTCGTTTGTGGAGTTGGGCCTCGATTCCCTTTTCCTCACGCAGCTCACGCAAGTCATCCGCGCCCGCTATGGCGTGAAGCTGACCTTCCGCCAAATCATGGGCGAGTTTGGCACCTTCGCCACGCTAGCCGATCATCTGCGGCCACTTGCAAAGTCCGCCACGGCCCCCGCTCCGTCCAACATGGCCGTAGCAAGCGCGCTTCCCGCAACGCCTGCGCCCACGGAGCCCATCTCTCCCATCGCGACGGCCGATGGCTACGCTGCGCTCTTCGCTCAGCAGATGCAGGTCATGTCCGACCTCATGCAACGGCAGCTCGCGGTTCTGGCTGCTAACGGCATCGCGCCGCCAACATCTTCGGCTGTTCTGGCGCCGACACCATCGCCCTCCGCCGGTGCCGTGAATCTCGCCAAGCCGCTCCTCAGCGTCGCACCTCAGGCCGCTGCGCCTGAGACCACACTCGGCACTCTGGTGCCGCTCAAGCCGCTTGAGCTGCACCACGAAGCTCCGCTTTCGGCGATCCAGAAAGACCATCTCACCGGCTTGATCTCGCGCTACAACGCACGCACCGCCGGCTCCAAGCAGCACGTCGAGCTATACCGCGATGTGCTGGCCGACCCGCGCGTGGCCTCTGGTTTTCACCCGGCATGGAAAGAACTGGTCTACCCGTTGGTGGTCGAGCGCGCGCAGGGCGCCTACCTGTGGGACAAGGACGGCAATCGTTACATCGACCTGCTGAACGGCTACGGCTGCATTCTCTTCGGCCACTCGCCGCAATTCGTAACCGACGCTGTCCGCGCGCAACTCGACCTCGGCTTCCCTATTGGCCCGCAAACCGAACTGGCCGGCGAATGCGCAGCGCTAGTGGCCGGCATGACCGGTATGGAGCGCGTCTCATTCTGCAATACCGGCTCGGAAGCGGTGATGGCCGCGATGCGCCTTGCCCGCACGGTTACCGGCCGCGACCTGATCGTCCTCTTCTCCGGCGCCTACCACGGCATGACCGACGAAGTCCTCGTCAAATCGACCCGTTCGGAACGCTCCATCCCCGCTGCGCCCGGCATCCCACGCGAGAGCGTGCACAACATGCTGGTACTCGAGTACGGCTCGCCCGCTGCGCTCGAAGTGATCCGCCGCCGCAAGGATGAGATTGCGGCCGTGCTGGTCGAACCGGTGCAGAGCCGCCACCCTGACCTGCGGCCCGTCGAGTTTCTGCGCGAACTACGCTTGATCACCGAAGAGGCGGCCGCCGCACTGGTCTTCGACGAAGTCGTGACCGGCTTCCGCACGCATCCCGGCGGCGCGCAGGCGCTCTTCGGCATCCGCGCCGACATGGCAACCTACGGCAAGGTGGTCGCCGGCGGCATGCCCATCGGCGTCATCGCCGGCAGCCGCACCTATATGGACGCGCTCGACGGCGGGAGCTGGCGCTTCGGCGACGACTCCATCCCGCAGGCCGGTGTCACCTTCTTTGCCGGCACCTTCGTGCGTCATCCGCTCACCATGGCCGCGGCGCGCGCGGCGCTCACGCACCTGAAGGACGCGGGCCCGTCGCTGCAAGCATCGCTGAACGCGAAAGCGGCCGCGCTGACCGACGATCTGCGCGTGCTCTTCACCGAATTCGGTTTCCCCTCGCATATCGAGAACTTTGCGTCGTGGTTCTTCTTCCCCTCGCCCATGGAATCGCGGCTGGCACGGCTGGTCTACTACCACCTGCGCGAGCAGGGTATCCATCTGCAGGAGGGATTCCCCTGCTTCCTCACCACAGCGCACACCGACGCCGACCTCGCCGAGGTGCGCTCCGGCTTCCGCAAGGCATTCGAAGCCATGCGCGCCGGCGAGGCGCTGCATGCAGTGGGCTCGCAGCCGGCTGCTGTTTCGCAACGTGCCACCGTATCTGGTACATATCCCCGAGAAGCAGCCATCGATGCTACCGACGAAATGCCCATCGGTGCCGGAGAGGCGCCCATTACAGACCCGCAGCGCGAGGTGCTGCTCGCCTCGCAGATGGATGCCGCGGCTAGCTGCGCCTTCAACGAATCCGTCACCCTCGATCTCGACGGGCCGCTCGATCGCGGTGCGCTCGTTCGCTCGCTCGACACGCTGGTCGCGCGGCACGAGGCACTGCGCCTCACCATCACCCCCGATGGCGAGCGTATTCATATTGCTCACACGGCTTCTCTACCCCTGCGCGAGGAAGACTGGAGCATGCTCTCTGAGGGCGAGCGGGCCGCGCGCCGCAGTGCCCTGCTTCAATATGAGGCGTCCACGCCCTTCGATCTCTTCGGGAGTGCAGATGGAGGAAGCCCTCTGATCCGCGCCACCCTGCTCAAGGTCGCGCCTGCAAAACATGCCTTCCTCCTCACCGCGCACCACATCGTGCTCGACGGCTGGTCGATCAACGTGCTCTTTGAGGAACTAGGCGCACTCTATTCCGCTGCACGCACCGGTACACAAGCGAAGCTCCAGCCTGCGCATTCACTCCTGCAGCAGGCGCGCGACGAACACGCTGCCCGCTCCAGTGCCGAAGGCACCGCGGTCGCTGACTTCTGGAAATCGCAGTACACGACCTTACCTGAGCCGCTGCAGTTGCCCACGGACCGGCCGAGGCCCGCTCTGCGCTCACACGCTGGCGCGACTTACCGCTACATCTTCTCCGGTGACTTCCTCGCCAAATTGCGCGCAAGCTCACAGCAGGGCGGCACCACACTCTTCGTCACTCTGTTGAGTGCCTATGCCACATTACTTAGCCGGCTCACTGGCCAGAGCGATCTCGTCATCGGTGTCCCGATGGCAGGCCAGCGGGAGGTCGCGGGCGAGAGCTTCGTCGGCCATGCCGTCAACTTCCTGCCTCTGCGCATCCATCCTGACGCGAAGAGCAGCTTCGCCGCACTGACAAAAGAGGTGCAGGGTTCCGTCTCCGATGCTATTGATCATCAGCAATATACCTTGTTATCTCTGATCCAGCAGTTGAAGATCGCCCGCGACCCTTCGCGCCTCCCTCTCGCTGAAGTCCAATTCAATCTGGAGCAGGTTGGCTCGCGGCTCTCCTTCGAGGGTCTCAACGCAAAGCTCGACCCCAACCCCAAAACCGCCGCCTCCGCCGATCTCTTCTTCAACTTCGTCGATCGCGGCACGGACCTTCTACTCGATTGCGACTACAGCACCGCCCTTTTCGACCGCGAGACCATAGCTCGCTGGATCGACGCACTTGAGTTGCTGGCCACCGATGCCGCTGCACAGCCTACACGCGCCCTGGGCGAGCTGCGTATGCTTTCCGATGCCGAGCTGGAGCAACTGCTCGTCACCTGGAACCAGACCGCAAGCGAGTACCCGCAAGATAGCTCGATCGCGCAGCTCTTCCGTGAGCAGGCCGCGCGCACTCCGGATGCAGTTGCACTCGTCTGGCCTGCAACTCCGGGGGGAGCAATCCAACTGACCTACCGGGTTCTCGACGCCCGCTCGGATGCCTTCGCCGCATGGCTCACCTCGGATTACGGCCAGCACGTCGGCTCAGAAGGTGGACTGCGCGTCGCCATTTCGATGGAGCGTGCGCCCGAGCTGATCGTCGCCATCCTGGGCACCCTCAAGGCCGGCGGTGTGTATGTACCAATCGATCCCGAGTATCCGACGGCCCGCATTGCGATGCTGCTCGACGACGCGCGACCCCAGGTGCTTATCACGCAGCAGCGGCTGGCGGAGCGCTTCACGTCCCTACCGGTCAGAACGATTGCATTCGAAGATCTTTCACTCGATGAAAAAGCAGCGGCTATGCAGATAGCCATCGCCGCGACCGCACCTGCCTACATCCTCTACACTTCGGGATCGACCGGGACGCCGAAGGGCGTGATGGTTCCGCATCGCGCGGTAGTTCGACTTGTATCGAACACCGACTACGCGCACTTCGGCCCCGACGAATCCATCCTGCAGCTCGCCCCCATCTCCTTCGATGCCTCCACCTTCGAGATCTGGGGCGCCCTGCTCAATGGCGGCCGCCTCATCCTGATGCCGGGCGCGAAGCCCGCGCCGGAGGAGATTGGCGCCGCCATCCGCCAACACGGAATCACCACCCTATGGCTCACCGCGGCGCTCTTCCATCTGATGGTGATGGACCACCTCGACACACTGAAGCCGCTGCGCCAGCTGCTCGCCGGCGGCGATGTGCTCTCTATCGCGCATGTGCGCACACTGCTCGCGGCCGCGCCCGGTCTCCGGCTGATCAACGGCTACGGCCCCACCGAGAACACCACCTTTACCTGCTGCCACACCATCCAGCATGCCGATCTCGACCGCGGCACCGTGCCTATCGGCCGGCCCATCGCCAACACCCGCGTCTACCTGCTCGACGAGGCGCAGCGTCCGGTGCCGATCGGGGTTCCCGGCGAGCTCTGCGCGGCCGGCGATGGTCTCGCCATCGGCTACTTGAATGCACCCGAGCTCACCGCTTCCAAATTCATGGAAGTGCACCTCCACGCCGCCTCAAACACAATTACCGACCGCGTCTACCGCACCGGCGACCTGGCGCGCTATACGGCCGACGGCACCATCGAGTTTCTTGGACGGCGCGACGCGCAGATCAAAATCCGCGGCTATCGCGTCGAGCTGGGAGAGATCGAGCACGCGGCCGAGCAGTTTCCTGAGGTGCGTGCTGCCATCGCCTATGCCCGTGCCGACTGGGCCAGCGTCGAAGACGTTCCCGGCGACAGACGCCTCGCTCTTTACGCCATTCCGCGCAACGGAATGGAACCCGCACGGCTTACCAGCGAGCTGCGGGAGTTTCTGCGCTCGCAGCTTCCTGAACACATGCAGCCGCAGGCCATCGTGCTGGTGCCCTCGTTCCCGCGCACCACCAATGGCAAGGTCGACTACCGTGCTCTGCCCGCGCCGCAAGCTGACCACGCTGCGGGCGAACGCACCATCACGCCGCCCCGCACACCACTTGAGGCACAATTGGTAGACATCTTCACACGCGTGCTCGGCGTGCCGGCTATCTCGGTTGATGACAGCATCTTCGAGTTAGGCGGCGATTCGCTATCTATCTTCCGCATCGCGACTCAAGCCACGCAAGCTGGCATCCCCGTGACAGCAAAGCAGTTATTCCAGAGCAAGAGCGTCTCGGCCGTCGCTGCCGAAATCGAGAAACTGAAAGGGGAAGGCACTGCCCCAGACACGTCCCCGACCCATACTATTAAGGCAATAGCCCGGGACAGATTTCGTAAGGTGCAAACGGTCTAGCCGGACATCTCATAGATGTACACCGGCGGCACGGCTTCGTAAGCAAGCCGTACTACGGATGAACTGCACGGTGTACAGCAAGGGAGAATCCGCGCTGATGTTGGGCGCAGTTCGCACTGAAAGTATTGCCCAGGCATGACACGAGCCCCCCATCTCGCCTTCCAGGACTCGGTTTCGGACTCGGTTTCACAAGACGAGATCGCCGGGAACAACGATTCCCACTCGTCAGCGCTGCCAGCCAGTTCCGCCACCGGCAGCGTCGGCGAGGAGACCTTCGTCGTTCCGGCCAGTCTCGAGCAGAGCCGCTACTGGACGCTGACGCAGATCGATCCCGGCTCGACCGCGTCCAACATGGCGATCTCCTTTGAGCTCGCCGGACCACTCGATCCGCTGCTGGTGGAGCAGGCCATCGCCGCACTCACCCTCCGCCACGAGGCGCTGCGCACCGTCTTCCGCATCGTGGAGGGACATCTCTCCCAGGTCATCCTCACCCGGCCACTCTACGAGTTCACGCAGCAGGACCTGAGCCATGCCGACGGTTCGGCCGTGCCCCAGTCGGAGCTGGCCGCAATCCTCTCTGCCCACAGCCATGTGTGGATCGATCTCGAACATGGCCCGGTGCTGCGCGCGCGTCTGCTGCGGCTCGCACCGGAGCGACACGTGCTCGCCCTCACCATGAGCCACATCGTCTGCGACGGCTGGTCCAACGGGCTGCTGGTGCGCGACCTGATGAAGATCTACCACGCGCTGCGCACCGGCGACGGCCCGCTCGAGGAAGTCGCTGCCGGACCTGCGAGCGGCCTGCCCGAGCTACCATTCCAGTTTGCCGACTTCACCATCTGGCAGAACGAATACCTCGCCACTGAGCGAGCCAGGGATGCGCTCCACTTCTGGACCGGTCACATCCCGCGCGACCTGCCGGCGCTCGACATGCCTGCGGACCATCCGCGGCAGGCCGGGCGCAGCTTTCCCGGCACCATCGCCTCCGTGCTGCTGCCTGCATCGCTCAACGACGCGCTCGCCGCCTACTGCCGCAAGAGCGGATCCACCAAGCACATCGTGCTGCTCGCGGTCTTCGAGGCGCTGTGCACGCGCTTCAGCGGGCAGCGCAAATTCCTGCTCGGCTCAACCATTGCCAACCGCACGCAGCCCGGCATGGAGGAGATCGTCGGGCGCTTCGCGAATCCGCAAATCATCGTCGCCGACGTCGAAGGCGATCCCACATTCCGTGAGCTCGAGACGCGCGTTCGCGACTGGGAGACCTCCGCCTACACCCATCAGGACATGCCCTTCTCGCGCATCATCGAAGAGTTTCAGATGAGCCAGGAGGGTGCCGGCTCGCAGTTTCTGCAGGTGTGGTTCGTCTATCAGCGCGCCTTCATGCAGCCGCAGGAGATTCCCGGCGTACGCCTCACCCCGCTGCGCTCCGTCTCCGGTGGCGTGGATTTCGATCTTCTGGTCAGCGTCGTCGAGCGCGCCGAAGGGCCGCGTCTGCAGATCGAATACAACACGGATCTGTTTTCGAGCGAGCGCATCGAGGGACTGCTCGCAGCGTTTCAGCAGACACTCACCGGAGCGCTCGCGCATCCGGAGCAGCCCATCTCGCACATCGCTCTGTCTCCTTCCGTCGCGCCCGCCGCCTCACCCGTTTCCTCCGTGCCGACCGCGGCACCGGCCGATCTCCTCGCCACTGTTGCGGCCCACGCTGCAGCGCGACCCGAAGTCGTCGCCGTGCGTGCCGGGACATACCAGCTGAACTGGCTAGAGCTGGAAGAACGGAGCCATGCGCTCGCAGCACATCTCCAGCAGCAGAGCTTTCTTAACGAAGCGACCCGCGCGCTCATTGTTCTGACGCCCGACGTGGAGTCGGCGATCGCCCTGCTCGCGCTCCTGCGACTCGGGGAGCGCGGCCCGCGCATCACCCCGCTGCCCGCTCACACCACTGCCGAGGATCTGTCCTCCGCAACTTCAGAAGCTTCGCTGGTACTGGCGCGAGCACGCCTATTGCGCGAGCTTCCCTCTTCGCCGGCGCGCGCCCTCGCTTATGAAGACTTCGCAAAGCTCCCGTCTGTCCCGGCCGTCGTCGCTGGATCGCAGCGACGATTCTGGGCAGCGCCGCATATCGACGCCGAGCACTCAGAAGCATTTGCAACTAAGGATGTTTCTTTTGCCGAGACACTGCGCCTTGTAGCGGCCCTGGCAGGCAGGCTGCATCTTTCCGCCAACGAGGCCTTGCTCGCCGCGCCACCCGTATCCGCCCCCGATGCCCTCTTCGATCTGCTGCTCGGCTTCCACAGCGGCGCCACCCTCGACCTGATCGCGTTCCGCGACGATCTTCCTCTGCAATCCCTTATAGACGAGCGCCAGGCCACAATCGCCATCGCCGAGCCTTCGCAGTGGCGTGCGTGGATCGCCAGCGGCTGGCGCGGCGATCGTCGCCTTACCCTCGTCGCTCGTGGACGCCACATTGCGCACTCCGGCTGGATGCCTGGCACACTTTCAGAGATCATCCCGGTCCGTTCCGCGATCACCATACTCTCCGCGCTCTCTGGTCCGCTCGCTGTCGCCACACGAGACGCGGAGTTCACGCCGTTGCCCGGCGTGGAGCTCTCCGTGCTTGGGCCGGACGGCGTTCCGGCGCCATCGGGCGCTACCGGCGAGCTCGCGGTCGCCGGATGCGAGCACACCGGATACCTCGCGCAGTCCACCGCAACCGGAAGCTTCCGCGTTCTCGGCACGAGCAACTCCGTCGTGCATCTCCACGGACATCGCGTGCGGTTGAGCGACTTGGACGCGGCGCTCCTGCGCGCGCCGGGCGTCCTCGATGTCACCACGCGCATGCAGCAGCGCGAAGACGGCACTCCGCATCTCGCATCCTGGATTGCTTGTCATGGTGCACTTGATACCGCAGAGCTACGGCGCTTTCTGATAACGACGCTGCCCCAGCATCTGATTCCGGCGACCCTGCAGCTCGCGCCTGCATTTCCCTTCCGTCTGGATGGTTCCGTGGATGCGTCTCAACTGAATGCCGCACCGGGGACGGCCAGCCGGAACGCAGCTGCACCCATCGCTGAGGACACCTCTCTGGCAAGCGACGACGTCTCACGGGAACTGAGCGACATCTGGAAAGATGTGCTCCACCTCGATGCCGTCGATCCGCACCTTCCCTTCTTCGACGGCGGCGGCAACTCCCTGCTGCTGGTGCGGCTCTTCGCGCGCTTGAACAAGAGCTTTGGCACGCATCTGCCGATCACCACCATCTTCGATGCCGACACCGTGGCCAAACTCTCCGAGCGGCTGCGCAACCATGGCGAGATACGTCCCATTGTCCCGGTGCAGACACACGGCCATCGGCCGCCGGTCTTCATGATCCACTCCTACCTGCTCTATCGTAGCCTCTCGCAGGCCCTGGGGCCGACCCAGCCCTTTTACGGCTTGCGTGAACTGGAGGCGGACAGCGCGCTCGACATGCAGGAGCGGGTCGCGAACTACGTGCGCGAGATACGCGCCGTGCAGTCGCATGGCCCTTACTCGTTGATGGGATGGTGTGCAGCCGGGCCGCTCACCGTGGAGGTCGCGCGCCACCTGCTCGAGGCGGGTGAAGCGATGGGGCCTGTCATCCTTTTCGACTCGTGGCTGCCCGGATACCTGAGCAGCGTGGAAGAGGTGAGGACGAACGGCGCGGTTGTGCCGCGATGGAATCGCATCCGCGCCAAGCTGCAGCGTCACGGCGAAAAGATGCAGGGGCTTTCCACCGGTCAACGTGTGCAATACGTACGCAACGCCGTGGCGCATTTCACGCTGAACCACCGCAACCGCTTCTTCATCCGCCACTGGAGCATCCTCAACGCGCTGGCAAATCGCTTCCGTGTGCCCTTGCCACAGTTCATGTACAACACCACGCTCACCACGTTTGCCGCGCTGAATGCGTATCGTCCGCAGCCGGTGCCGATCCGCCTGACCTTGATACGCGCGCACGATGCACGCGAGGTCCCTGGTGCCAGTGCAGCCTGCGGCTGGGAACAAGTGGCCACGCACGGCGTGGAGGTGCTGTGGGCTCCAGGCGATCACGAAACCATGTTCCTTGGTGACAAGCTCGAAGCCACTACAGAGCTCATCCGCAATTGCCTGCAGCACACCGACTCCAACGGGATGCACGCTCCCGCAGGTGCGCCAGCCGCCGCGCGGGCAGACAGCCGCCTGCTGCGTGCCGGTTCGCTCTAAAGTGATATCCGACCCAAAGAAGATATGGCCAGAGCAGCAGTGGCAGGAATCAGCTACGCTGCCACCGCTCCCTGCGAACACCATCCACATCTGGCGATTGCGCCCTGCGAATCGCCTCCCGCGGGACAGCTACCTGACACACCTCCGGCCAGAGGAGCGTGAGCGCGCCGGCCGCCTGCTCTTTCCTGGGGATCAGCAACAGTCCATCGCCAGCCGCGGCACGCTGCGTCTGTTGCTGGCGCATTACGCCGGCGCAGAGAATCCGGGCGACCTGCACCTCTCCTACGGAGAGCAAGGCAAGCCCGTTCTGGCTGACAGCGATCTCCGCTTCAACCTCTCTCACACCCGCGACCTCGCTCTCTTTGCCTTCGCTCGCGAGATCGACCTCGGCTTGGATGTCGAGGACATCCAAGCATCCGACGATCTGGAAGCTGTCGCCGAGCAGAACTTCGCTCCTGCCGAGCGCGACGCGTTGCTCGCCCTGCCGCAGAGCGAGCGGACTTCCGCGTTCTACCGCTGCTGGACACGCAAGGAGGCCTTGCTCAAGGCGGAGGGCTGCGGCTTGTTCCGCGCACTGGACACCTTCACCGTCTCGCTACTCGCAGGCGAGCCCGCGACAGTCGTCGCCGGGCCTAACGGCTGGGACCTGCGCCACATCGACGTCCCTTCGCACGCGGTC
>JAUTWX010000503.1 GCA_030838385.1 Acidobacteriaceae bacterium | reverse complement strand
ACTATGTTGTATCGCTCGACGGATCGCCTCCGTCGTGGTGGCGCCCCGGTGTAGAACCTGGCCCATAGTGCCTCCTTCCAGCCTCTGGATGAGAATGCACCATCAAATGCCGGGACTAAACACCTAGATCTGTCGCCATTTTGGTATCCCCTTCGCTTTGCTCAGGATGGGGCACCCGGTTCGGTTCGCACTGCATAGAAAACGGCACCGCTGGAATGGCGGCGCCGTTGGCTCTGATCGATGGCGCTGCTATTTCGCCTTGTAGCTTTTGGCCTGCTTGCTGCCGATCTGGGTGAGGATGTTTTTAGCGTCGGCGGCCATGGGGCCGTTGGGATCGAGCTGGAGATATTTCTCGTAGGCCTCTTCGCATCCGGGAGGCGCGACGATCTTGTTGGTCTTGGGATCGACGGTGGCTTTGCCGATGAGCGCCTGGCCCTTCAGGTAGTAGGGCACGGGCTTGGTGGGATCGGCGGCGATTGCCTTATCGGCCGCAGCGGCGACAGCGTCGGCATTGCTGCCGGACTTGGCGAGCACGATGGCCTCGTTGGAGTAGAACATGCCGGCCTGGGCAGGCTGCGCCTTGGCGGCGGCATCATAGGCAGCGGTCGCGTCGGGGATCTTGCTGGTGCCGGCGTAGGCTTCGCCGAGGGTGTTGTTGGCGGCGCCTTCGATCTCGGGGCTGGGCTTCTTGGAGGCGGCGTTGGTCTCGATCGCCTTCTTGGCCGAGGTGATGGCGTCGTCGTACTTCTTCAGACCATTCTGCGCGATGGCCAACTCGACCCAGAGGACGGCGGCATCGGGCTTGGCCGTGCTGTCTCGCTGCATCAGGGTCGCGGCCTCATCGAACTTCTTGTCTTTGATATCGGCGCGCGCGGTCGCGAGGTCAGCGTTCAGGTTTTTGACCTGAGCGTTCTCCTTCTGGATGCCGGCGTTCTTGGACTTCATGTCGTTGAGCTGCTTCTGCTCCTCGGGCGAAAGCTTCTTGATGTAGTCGGCGCGCGAGAGGTCGAAGTCCTGAGCGACGTTTGCTCCGGCTTCGATCTTGATGTTCTCGAAGCGGTCCACGGGCTTGAGGTTGGCGTCGTTCGGGCCTTTGATGAACATGGTGACGACGTAGGTGCCGGGAGCGATGTTGTCGCCCTTGTAATCACCGTTCTGGTCCGCGGTGAAGGTGTACTTGGCATTCTTGCCGTCAGTGGAGACCTGAATCTGGGCGTTGGCCAGGGGCGTGCCGGCAGGATCCTGCGCGTGGCCGTGGATGGAGCCCGTCTGCTGCTGGGCGTGAAGGGCGAGTGGCGCGATCAGCGCTGCGGCGAGCCAAAGTTTTTTTGTCATAATCTTTCTCCGCGTCATTGCTTAGATTCTTTCAGCTTGGATTCTTTCGGAGCGTTGGCCGTCTGTTTCCAGTCGGTGGCGTAGGGGATGGGGTCGTCGACTCCGGCTTCGGCGAAGGCGCGAAGCCGCAGGATGCAACTCTCGCATGTACCGCAGGCGGCCTGATTGCCCGTATAGCACGACCAAGTTACATGGAAGGGCGCGCGGAGTTCAAGGCCACGGCGGACTATCTCATGCTTGCGCATGGAGATAAGGGGCGTTTCGACGCGGATGGAACCGTCGCGCGTGCCGGTGCGGACGAGTTGCTGAAAGGCTTCGTAGTAAGCGGGGCGGCAGTCGGGATAGCCGGAGCTGTCCTGCTCCACGGCACCGATGTAAACGGCCTGGGCGCCGAGCACCTCCGCCCAACTGACGGCGGCAGAGAGGAAGTGTGCATTGCGGAAGGGCACGTAGGTGACGGGAATGGCTCCGCCGATCGCGTTCTCGTCGGCCGGTGCGTCGGGGACCTCGATCGTGGTGTCGGTAAGGGCGGAGCCGCCGATGATGCGGAAGATGTCGATGGTGAGGGGGAGGAACTTTGTGAGCTGGAGCTCAGCGGCGATGGCCCGGGCGCTGGCAAGCTCGCGCTGCTCGGTGCGTTGGCCGTAGCTGAAGTGGAGCGCGTAAGTCTCGTGCTCAAGCGCAGCGATGGCGGCGCAGACGGCGGAGTCCATGCCGCCGGAGAGGCAGACGACGGCGCGGGAGCGTGCGCCGTTCGAGCGTGACAGAGATGATTGCGTCATTCCCACCCACTCTGATGCAGAAAGCGCGGGAAAAGCAACGGTGCTGGCCGCACGGGCGGATGCGCCGGTGGCGCGAGCTGTTGGGTTCGCTCCCTTTGGTCGCTCACGTACAAATTTGTGGGCGAGCTGGATGATTTTCCACGCCCGATACAGGGACGTGGAGCACCAGGCGAGTCCGCTGTTATCTGATTCTCAGATCAGGGCAGCAATTTCAGGGCAGCAATTGCGGATTGGCCCTCTGCGCCAGATCCAAAGCCTGCTGCGGAAACCAGGCTCCGGCAATCGGATCGTCGAGACCCCAGAGGGGATCGAAGATCGCCTGGCCTGCTGCGTCGGTCGGCCATCCCGATTGCGTGTAGTTCGCGTAGTCCCACGCGCGCACGCCACCTGCTGCGTCACACGCGCCATCCGACTCGCCTGGCGTCTTCACCCAAAGATAAGCGTCGAGGAGCGACACGCCGGTATTTGCCGTTGGATGAAGACCAAGTCCGCGTGCCGGAGGGTTGCACCAACTGCCATTGCTGAGGACCTGGATGACTGGGGCGGGCTGGTTATACGGTGCAGCCGTGTAGATACTGGCATCGAGCCGCCCCTGACCGTTGCGGCTGGTGTCAATCAGGAAATGCGTCGTGGGTTGGGCCGTTCCCATGTTCTGCTGAAACCACTGGTCGGTATAGACCCACGTGGCAATGTTGATTGGATCGACCGGTCCGAGAGGTGAGTAGTACTGACTGGCGCAATACGAATAATGTCCCAGGCGCCAGCCGCCATTGTCGGGATTATTGGCGAACGCGATGCACTCGGAGACCCAGGTGTCGTACTTCGATTCGTAGTTGTTCGGGTTGTAGTTGGATACGTTCGTGAAGAAACCCTGCGCCTGCTGAATGCCAGCCTGTGCGAGGCGTGCCGCCATCACCGGCACCGCCTGCCAGTGACTATTGCCTGCATCGAGGTAGACCAAGGTCTGCGATCCGGTTTCCAGCTTGGTCACCCCATAGCTGATCTGCGTATATCGATCCGCTGTGGCCTGGGGAATGTTCACCTGCGTCGGATCGTAGCCGCAATCGCTTGGCAGATCTGCCAGAGCGTCGGGCTCCAGCACGATCACCGCTTTCTGATCCCCGATCGCCGCCGCAATGGCGTCAATCCAGGTCTCATAGTCCGCTGTGTTCTGTGCGCCACCCGCTGAGTAGCTCCCGCAATCCCTGCCGGGAATGTTGTAGAGCACCAGCACGGGTACAGCTCGCTCCACATTCGCCTGCCTGAGCGTCGACCTTAGAGAGGCGCTTACCTGCGAAGGCGTGCCGCTGGTCAGCCAGACAGCCTGCGGGACCGTCTCCATGGCGGTGATCAGCAGGGCGTTCTTGAGCTGCCGCTGCTGCAGCAGGCTCTCCACCTGTTGCACGGCTCCATTGGGCGGCACGGGGACAAAGAAGCGCGTGTTGGCCGATAGCGTCTTCGACTGTCCATACGCCCCGGCAAATGAAATCAGCAATAATGCGGCGCCTGTCGCGAAGCTGCACAAAGGGTGCCAAGCAATGGTGGTCTTGTGGGTGGAGTTGTCCATCGGGGGACCTCCTGGGGATGTCGTGTGCGAGAACACATCATGCGCCCACCTTCTAGACCCGCCGGTCATGGGTTGTCAATCTTCCGAGTGCCAGCTATATCGATTTTGCAGAGGCATACGGCTGTATCAGCCGGAGGAGGTCTACGTGTCCGGGGCAAGAGTCCGCACCTGCATGTCTGTCGGTCAACGGAGAGCGCTTCCTATAATTGAGGTTCATGCGGATCGGAGTGATGGTGGGGAAGGCGGGATCGGATGCGGAGAATAAAAGCGATCGGGTATGGTATATTCCTACCAGTAGGTATCTACTGGCATCGCCCGCGGGCCCTCTACGGGCGAAGCCATCGGCATGTAAATACCTACTGGTCCGTATATTAATTAAACACTCAAAGGAATACCGATGCTACGTGCTCTTCACGCAGGGTTTGTACTCTCCCTTATCGCAACCTCCGTTCCCTTACCTATTGCAGTCCACCCAGCTCCATCCGTTACTCGCAGCCCGACCGCCGTTCAGGCCTCTGGATGGAGCTCTACGCATGCGGTTCATGTGCTTGGCATGCCTGATATCAAGGCCAAGGAGAACGGAACGTTGACCATCACACCGCAACATTTCACGTTCACCACAAAGTCGGCGAGTTCCACGATCGATCTTCCTTCGATCGTGGCGATCAGTGCCCGGAATGAGCGCGTGGAGCTTTGGGGGATGAAGGGAAGGCTGATGCGGATGGCTGTTCCGTACGGCGGCGGGGCAGCCTTTGCTACGTTCATGCATCACCGACGGGACATGCTCACGGTGGAATTCGTGGACAGCGAGGGCGGCTACCACGGTTCGGTCTTCTTTCTACCAGGCAACGAGGCGGAAGAAGCCCTTCGAAATATCACTCCGTCAGGTGTTGCGCCTCGAGAGATATCGAGTGTTCCCTGCGCGGTCACTGGAGTAAAGCCAGACTCCATTCTGGTAAAGCAACCCACCTTTGGCCAAACGGACTTTCCCGCCGCTTATCGAGTTCTCGTTTATGAGCACATCGTTGACTTTCAATTACCCACAAGTTGAGCACCGAGCAGGAAACCCACTTGGATGTCAGTTAGGCGCGAAAGGCCTCTCCAGACGACCATGTTGCCGGGTGGTGGATCGTGGGAGCGAGCTAGATAGCCACCA
>JAUTWX010000497.1 GCA_030838385.1 Acidobacteriaceae bacterium | reverse complement strand
ACGAGATCGGCTTTGGTCATCGTGGGGCGGCTCCAGACGAAAGATCCTGCAAACTCAATGATAGATGCGGGATAGCGGCTTCCCACCACAAAAATCGAAGCGCCGTCATTTGTGGGGTGGGTTCTGGGTGGTTCCTGTTGATTACTTGTGATACTGCGCTGTGACCCGAAGGCCGGCCGGGAGTACTCTCCTGGAATATGATGGGAAAAGTGACCGGAGGGCCAGTCGCTTTGGATCATCCCCGCTACACCATCGTGATTCCCGCATACAACGAGACGGCCCGCATCGAGCGGGCTCTGGTTTCGGTGAGCGGGTGCATCCGGCAGCGCGGGTGGGATGCCGAGGTGCTGGTGGTGGACGATGGCTCGACTGACGATACAGCCGTTCTGGTCGAGGGGTGGGCGCGGCGTCATCCCGAGGTAAGGCTGATCCGCAATGAGCGCAATCGCGGCAAGGGATACAGCGTGCGCAATGGCATGCTGCGGGCGGCGGGCGATATCTTGATGTTCACCGATGCGGACCTTTCGTCTCCCATAGAAGAGGCGGAGCGGCTTTTCGCTGCCATCGCCGAGGGCGCGGATGTAGCCATTGGATCGCGCTGGCTGACGGGGAAGCGGATCGTGCATAAACAGCCGCTCTACCGGCGGGTCTTCGGGCGGTGCTTCAACGCGCTGACCCGCACCATCATGCGGCTGCCCTTCGCAGATACGCAGTGCGGGTTCAAGGCTTTCCGGCGCGAAGCGGCGCATCAGGTCTTTGGGCTGCAACGCATTGAGCGCTGGGGCTTCGATCCGGAGATATTGTTTATCGCCATGCAGCGCGGGCTGCGCGTGACCGAGGTGCCGGTCACCTGGGGACACGATGAACGTAGCCGTATCAGTTACCTGCGGGATGGGATGCAGATGCTGATGGAGCTGGTATTCGTTCGCTGGAACGCTTTGCGGGGACGGTATCGGCGTGAGCCGGTGGAATTCATTCGTGAGCCGGCCATGACCGACCAGCGCAAGTCGGCGCGGCACACTGCTCTCTAGAGCGGGTGTGTCGGCATGGGCTGAGCGGCGCTTGTCGCCGATATTGAACGGAAGGTAAAGCAGATCCTTCACTCCACCTTCGGTTACGTTCAGGATGTCCCCCTTATGAGGGAAGTAGCGCCTCGGCGCATACGCGGAGTGCCGAGCTTGCAGACGCAAGATGGCCCGCCGGTGTGTACTGCCGACGGGCCATCTTGTGCCTCAGAGGTCAGGATGCGATGGACTGCGGTGCTTTGTAGGGAAGAACGGCTGTGCTGACGGGGCGTTGGATACGGGGGCTGATGCGCACGGTCCGGTCTTCTACCTGTTCGAGGAAGTAGGTCTCGCTACAGACTCCACACAGCCAGAAGTGTTCCATGCGACGCGCCGAGCGCTCGCTGTTTCCTGCTGCCGGACGTGTGACGTCGAATACATAGACTCGGCCCTCGCGGAGATAGTGGAGTGGCTTGCAGCATTGTGGATTCGCGCAATGGTTAACCATGGGGGACCCTCGCCGGAAGCTACGGCTGCGCCGTGTTCCGCGGTTTTTATGTTTCTGCTGCGTATCGCGTTGCGTGCCAAGACAGAGTACACGCCGGATGTTTTTCAAGCCTTGCGATACATGACTAGGATGCTCCTAAATCGGCGCAGTTGTCTCGGGAAATCGTAGACAACCTTGCAGTAAACGAGCGTAGTCGGGAATGCAAGCGCAGTGCATTCGGTTCCGCTGCTTTTGCAGCCGCAGCCTAAGCTGTGCGAGGATCACGGGTTGCTCTGTTCCCGATATGCCCTTTCTGCGAAGCACATTCATTGCACTCTCACGAAACACTTCCATTCGCCGCTTCTCTGAAGCGTCCTCGCTGGGGCGTCGCCTCTCCTCACGTTTTGTTGCCGGAATGCACACTGACGATGCTCTGCGCGCGGCGGCCGCGCTGAACAGCCAAGGGATTTCGGTCACGCTGGACAGCCTGGGCGAAAACGTTCATTCGCCCCAGGAGGCGCATAGTTCCGCCGCGATTTATCACGAGTTGCTGGATGCCATTCACCAGCGGCACCTGGATGCGAATGTCAGTGTGAAGCTGACGCAGATTGGTATGGATCTGAATCCGGAACTGGCGGAGCAGATTGTTCGCGACATGACAGACCATGCCCGGACGACGGGCAGCTTCGTGCGCGTGGACATGGAAGGCAGCGAGTATACGCAGACGACGATCGACATGGTGCGCCGCATCCACGCCGAGCCCGGCAACGAGGGGCACATCGGCATCGTGATCCAGGCGTATCTCTATCGTAGCCAGGCCGATATCGGGCTGCTGCTAAAGGACGGGATCCGCATCCGGCTGTGCAAGGGCGCATACCAGGAGCCGGCGGACAAGGCTTTTCCCGGGAAGGCGCAGGTGGACGAGAACTTCATCCGGCTGGCGGAGATCCTGGTGGACAGCGGGACCTTTCATGGCATCGCGACGCACGACGAAAAGATGGTGGAGGCGACGCGCGCCTTCGTCCGGAAGCAGGGGATTCCGCCGTCGGCTTTCGAGTTCCAGATGCTGTATGGAGTGCGCCGCGATCTGCAGCGCGCTCTGGTGGAAGCGGGCTATCGGGTACGGGTGTATGTGCCGTTTGGCACGGAGTGGTATCCCTACTTCATGCGGCGGCTGGCGGAGCGGCCGGCGAACCTGATCTTCCTGGCGAAGAACATGCTGAAGAGCTGACGGGGTGTTTCCCGGAACGAGGGACAGCGGCTAAAACAATCATGGCGTGTCCACTGTTCCGCTGCCAGAGCGGATTCGACGGCTGTCGGACCGGCGTGCGGTGGCCACCAGATACCATGCCGGGCAGAGCAGCAGCCAATTGAGTACCCACAATGCACTGTTGGTCCATGCTGAGATCATCAACACCGTGATGGTGGCGGCCAGAAGGAATGCGAGGCCCCGCCTGAGCCGGACGGTGCGTACCCCCTGACGGACGCCCCAGATGGCTGGCACCAGAAACAGGAATGGGGACAAATTCGCTATTGACGCGCTGCCGAAATGGCGGAAATGATTCGCGAAATAGAGAGCCAGAAACAAACCAAGTGTGGCGTTCAACCAGAGCGTTCGTGGGGAGAGCGAGCCGAGGGTAAAGCCGCTCGTCCAGGACCATGCGATCAGCAGGAAGATGTGGCACAGGAGCAGCGCGAAGCCTTCGTGGCCGGTTGGCGCCCAGTGGCTGATTTGAAAGCCCATGAGCCGATCAAAGGTGCACGTAACGGAGACGGATACGTACATGAGGAGGACGGTGCTGGGCACGCCGAAGACAAAGACGGCGAGCCAGGGGCGCCAGCTTTTCCAAAGCGAAATCTGCCGGCGGAGGACAAGGCCGAGTACGCCGAACAACGCCTGCCAGGCGCTGTCACCGGCTTCGAGCGAATCACCCACAACGGCATCGCGCTCATCGCGATCCAGCGGGCGGCCAGCAAACTCCACCAAGGACCACAGAGTGGACGTCATGAAAGTCTCTCAGTTCGACCGACCGTCCAAGATGCGCCGCTGCTGACGCGCATCACCGCGTCATAAAACTCTTTGGCAGCACGGACGCCTTTGCCGGTGACGCGGACCATGCGCTTGGCGCGTCCGCCCCGCTCAGCAGTCGCCTCACCCATCCAGGTGGTCAGCAGACCTTTTGCTTCGAGCCGTTCGATAGTGGTGTAGAGCGCTCCAATGGAGCACTTTCGCTGGGCGATTTCCTCGATCCCTTCGCGAATGGCCGCGCCATAGGCGTCATCCCCAAGACGGGCGGCGGTGCTGATGAGCAGGTACTCAAATTCGCCTAGCATGATTAGAGACACATTGTGATACTAATCGGAGTGCCGTGTCAATCTACGTCTGGACCAATTCGGTTCGGTCACCGGGAATCACATCAAGGAGATGTATGGCATCGAAGGTATGTTTCCAGTGAACGATGAGAAACGCCGTCGGTTGTTCATTCAGGAAAAGATCCTGACGTAAGAGACACCAGAGGGGGAGTGGTTTGGGCTCCGATGCAGCCGGGTTGTAGCCGAAGGCTTGGATGTCGCTGACCGTCTCCCGCTGAACCGCCAGAAGACGCTCGAAGGGCGGACGCGGATCCATGCGGCTGTCATGATCGATGGTGAGAACGCGTTCCCGCAGATGGAGAGGCGGCTGCGCATGACGGCGCGAGCGGAAGCGGTAATGGGCAATAGCCATGGAGCCGGAAAACCGCGCCACACAACCGCGGTCTGCGTCCCCAGCGGCAGAGAGGCAAAATGCGCGTTGCGTGAGGGAGTCGCGAAAGCGAAGACTGCTGGTTTCGGAGTTTCCGAAATATTCAACGCTCATGTGCACCTCGCATTCCGGGGTCAGAATGCGATAGACGGTTTCGGAGTTCTTCTCCGGCTTCAACGCCAGCGCCTTGGTGGTCAGACCGACGCTGGCCCCCACCGTGGCCAAGGACCAGAGGAACGATCGCCTGCTGCCGGGGTGTTGCAAGGGCGGGTTGGAGAGCGATTCCACGTTGTCAGGTCGATTTGCAGGTCCGGCAGCCAGATCACTTACTCAGTGAACCGTCAATTACTACTACATTGTAGTAGTAATTGACGGTCGTGTCAACCCCTAGGTTATGGGTCAGCATCTCTGCATCGCACGAAGCGTGAGTAAGTTCTTTAAGAATTAGTAACTTGACGAACGACTTTCTTTTGACCTTTCGATGACCCGCTATGCATTGGGGGCTCTCCCGGGAACGGATAGTGTCTCGCATAGATTGCTGGGACGCGGCTGAAGATCGAAGGGGTCTCGGCGTGCCGGCTCGCGGGGGAAGAAAGATGAAGCATTCGAATCGGATTCGCAATACGGCAGCCGTTCTGGTCGCGGCGGGCATGCTATGGATGGGCTCGACGCAGGTTTTACAGGCGGAGACAGATGAGCACGAGACGTGCTCGAATGCCGCTGCGGCGGGAGAGTGGGCATACACCGAAACAGGAACAGTGGCTCCTGCAAGTGGCACCGTTCCCTTTGCCGCCGTCGCGAGATACACGCTCGACAAAGCGGGGAATCTGGCGGGGACGGCCACCAGCAGCTCGGGCGGCAGCGTCTCCAACGTCACGCTCAAGGGCACAGGCGCAGTGAACGCCGATTGCACCAGCACGTTAACGGTCGGCGTTTACTCCGCGGCGGGAGTCCTGCTTCGCACGGCGACCTTCGCTCTGGTGTATGTCAACGACGAGCAAGAGGCTCGTGCGCTGGTCAGCTCGCTGGTACTCGCCAGTGGCGTCAGCGTGCCGGCGGTGCTGACTGTTGACGCGAGAAAGTTGTTCGACGGATCACGGCGCGAGCGGTGAGCTGGGATCAACCGGGAGCCTGCCTGACGCAGACGGGCTCCTAGAACGCTGCGCTCCAAATTCGGAGGTACTAGCGGGCGAACTCCATCAATTTGATTCCGCTCTCGCGATCGTACTGGGTGTAGTAGAGGGTCTTGCCGTCCATGGTGGCGCTCAAGGCGGGCTGCTGGCGCGCCGGCTGCATCTCGAGCGTGAGAACCGGTGTGATGCGGCGAGTTGCGAAGTGATAGAACTCGATGCCGGGTCTCGGTTCCGCATCCGCATTCAGGAGATAGAGGCCGTCCTGAGTGACCGCCCAATGTCCCCAATATCCAACCTGCGGCTTGTCCGCCACGACCAGCGACTCCTCTCTGCCGTTCGCTGATCCACCTTTCGCCGGCATACTCCAGATGCCGGCCTGGTCGAACCTAGAGAAATAGATGGTTTGGCCGTCATACGATTCGAAGGCATTGAATCCGCCGTGCCTGGTCATCTGCGATTCCGCGCCATTTTCGAGCGAGTGCCTCCACGCCTCCCAATTTCCCGTTCGCTTTGAGGCGAAGTAGATGGACCTGCCATCCCGCGACCAGCTTGGCACAACGTTGTCATAAGGTCCGGCGGTGATGGAATGCAGATTTCTGCCTTCCGCGTCGACCACGAAGATCTGCGCGTTATTTCGGGTATAGGTGTCAAACGCGATCCATTTACCGTCCGGCGACCAGCGCGGCGTCCCTGAATATCGATTCAGCCGAGTGAGTTGCGAGGGGTTTTCTCCGGTCGCGCTGCCTGACCATATCTCCTCCGATCCGGTGCGAATGGACATCCAGACGAGCTGCGTGCCGTCTGCGGAAGGCTGCGCATCCGTCTCCGGATATTGGGTACTGATGATCTTCCTGTTGTCCAGCACGCGACCGCCGGCTGCGGCTAGATCTGCTCGCCAAACCGCCGGGACTTCTACTCCGGTGATTTCCGAGTAGACGAAACGCCGGCCGTCACTGGAGCTTGCGCCGATTGCCGAGTATGTCGTCTCGCGTTGTATCGGGCCACCCTTCGCCGAAGCGCGCCACAAAGAAGGAAGCGTGGTATGAGCGGATAGGAACACAACGAATTTGCCGTCGGGCGTCCACATGAGACCCGTGCAGCCGAACTTACTGAGAAGAGTGCAACCCAGCTTGCTCGCGATGGTCAGGCGCTGCAGTTTTCCATCGGAGAGACGAACCGTGTAGATGTCACCTACGAGGGAAGCGGTCGTGCGTATGAAGGCAATCGTCTTGCCGTCAGGAGAGAGCGCAAATCCAAATCCGCCGTCTGCGGCACCTGGGGCTGCATTTTTTGTAAGACATTGCTTTGTTCCAGTCGCCAGCGAGAAGAGAACAACATCGAATGGCCCTGCCGGCGAGCAGCGATCGACGATCAGCAGGCTCTGACCGTCGGAGAGCCAGGCGACCGGCCCGGGCAGCGTATACAGGCAACCAACGCTCGTCAGTTCGCGTTCCTGGCCTCCCAGCGCGGGTACCACATAGATGCCATCGTTCTTTCCATCGCAGCGGTTGAAGGCAACTTCGCGCCCATCGGGGGACCATGCGGGAGGTCCAGGCAGTCCGCCCTTGCTGAAGGTGAGGCGAAGTGGCGTATCCGACCCGATCAACTGCACGTACACGTCATATCGCCGGTGTTCTCGACCGTTCCATAAAAAAGCGACTTCGCGTCCGTCGGGGGAGAGGGCCGGCGATATGGAGTCGCCGGGCGCGGTGGTGACCGGCGAAATGCGGAGCTCTGTCGATGCAGCATTGAAGCCGCGCGATGACGTGTAGCGTGCCCGGATCCAACCCACGGTTCCCACGGCGAGCAGCACTACGGCGGCGAGCACGAACCACCCGATGGCGAAGACGTGACCATGCAGTCTGCGAGGCAGCAATCCAGGACGGGTAGGTGAAGTTTTGGGCGGCGCAGGAGGAAGCCGTTCTGCCTCAAGGATCGCCTCGGTGACAGTGAAGACAGAATCCGCTGGGGGACTGGCGGTCGCGTTCTGTGAAGGCACCGGCACAGATACCGGAGCGACGAAGCGGTAGCCACGCTTGGGAATGGTCTCGATGTAGAGCGGCTTGTCGGCGGAGTCGCCCAGGGCATCGCGCAGCTTCATGATCGCGCTGTTGAGGCTGTGATCGAAATCGACGTAAGTATCGGAGGGCCACAGACCCTGGCGCAGCTCTTCGCGGGTGACGATGTCGCCTGCACGTTCCAGCAAGAGCACAAGGATGCGGAAGGATTGCTCGCGCAGCTTGACGGGCGTGCCGCCACGGCGCAGCTCGGAGTTGCGGATATCGACTTCGAAGATGCCGAAGCGCCAGCGTTGCGTGCTGCTCTCTCGAGTTTCCACCAGCTGGACTCCGCAGACGTGCTGCCGAAGCGTAGAGCATTTTGCTGTGCCTGTGAACCGCCGAGTGAGTCTTGGCGTGGCCTTTCTTTATATGGAAGGGACAAGAAGCGTCTGGGACCGATAGCCAAGATGCTTTTAGCCGCGAGGTTCGATGACGGCGGCGTGGAATCCGCGAAAATATCGCGGTTGAACCGTTGTGTTCTCAGCGGGTTAGGTGACGATACGCGTTCTACCTGGAAAGTACCTCCAGTGCATGGTGGGAGAGGCAGCAGGAGCGCAGATTACGAACATCGCAAGCGGTTGCCGGCTGGCAGAGATGCTCGACGGGCCGCAATTCAAAGGAGACACTCCCATGACCCGTCGCTCTGCTATCTTCGCCAATCTTCTTCTC